>NZ_JBHXJG010000261.1:0-9875 GCF_042723425.1 Streptomyces sp. NPDC058375
GCCTCCGCGAACCACACCGCCCGCACCATCACCCCGGCCTCGGGCGCCAGCCCCTGCCGCGCCGCCGCAGCGGCCGCGCCGATGTCTCCGGCGCCACGGCCCAGCAGCTCCGCGGCCCGTACCGTGCCGGGTCCTGACACCTCCAGGCTCCAGCCGTCCGCGCCGCGCACCAGTCGCGAGCGCAGCATGTCGTGCTGGTCGAGGAGGGTCTGGAGCGCCGCCTCGATCCGCTCGTACGTCGCATCCGCCGGAGTCCGCACCAGCATGGCCTGGTTGAACCCGTCGACCGGGCCGCCCAGTTCCCGCAGCCGGCCCACGATCGGCGTCTCGGGCACCGGCCCGACGGCGTCCGCCGGGTCCTCGGCGCGGACCTCCGAGGGGACCGTGGCGACGGCCGCCAGTGCGGCAGCGGTCCGGTGCTGGAACACCTCGCGCGCCGAGAACACCAGTCCGGCCTTCCGGGCCCGGCTCACCAGCTGGATCGAGACGATGCTGTCGCCGCCCAGCTCGAAGAAGCTGTCATCGGCCGACACGTCCGCCACACCCAGCAGATCGGCGAAGAGCCCGCACAGCAGTTCCTCGCGTTCGTCGCGCGGCGGCCGTCCGGCGCCCGTGCCGCTGACCGGCTCCGGGGCGGGCAGCGCGCGCCGGTCCAGCTTGCCGTTCGCGGTGAGCGGCAGCTCGTCCAGCGCCACGAACGCGGAGGGGACCATGTAGGCGGGGAGGGCCTGGGCCACATGGGCGCGAGCCGCCTCGGTGTCCAGGTGGCCGGTGCGCGGCACGACGTAGGCGACGAGTCGCCGGATGCCGGGACGGTCCTCGCGTACCACCACGGCGGCCCGGGCCGCTCCTTCGTAGTGGGAGAGCACGGACTCGATCTCGCCCGGCTCGATGCGGAATCCGCGGACCTTGACCTGGTCGTCGGTACGGCCCAGGTACTCCAGGGCTCCGTCGCGGGTCCGCCGCACGATGTCCCCGGTCCGGTACATCCGCGCGCCCGCCGGCCCGTACGGATCGGCGACGAACCGCTCCGCCGTCAGGTCCGGCCGGCCCAGGTACCCCCGGGCCAGTCCGGCCCCGGCGATGTACAGCTCGCCCGCCACTCCCGGGACGACCGGCCGCAGCGCCTCGTCCAGAACCTGGACGCGGGAGTTGCCGACAGGGCGGCCGAGGAAGGGAAGGTCCGACTCCGTGGTCCGCGCGGTCAGCGCGTCGACGGTGGTCTCGGTGGGCCCGTACAGGTTGCAGCCGGTGATGCCGGGGGTTCTTGCCAGCTCCTGCCAGAGGCTCCGGCTCACTGCCTCGCCGCCGAGGGCGAGGATGCGGGGCCGGGCTTCCGGATCCCGGACGAGGCCTTCTTCGATGAGCTGTTCCGCGTACGAGGGGGTCAGTTCCATGAAGTCGATGCCGCTGTCCCGTACGTAGCGGATCAGCGCCGCCGGTTCGCGGCGGGTGTCGTCGTCGACGAGGTGGAGTTCGTGGCCGGCCACCATCCACAGCAGCGGGTCGAGGGAGGCGTCGAAGGACACGGCTGCGGTGAGAGCCGCGCGCAGCGGCCGGCCCGCCTCGGCGGCCTGCTCCGCGTACAGCTCCCCGAAGTGGTGGTGGTACAGGTTGGCCAGGCTCCGGTGGGCGACCACGACTCCCTTGGGGCGGCCGGTGGAACCGGAGGTGTGGATGACGTAGGCCGGGTGGTCGGGCCGCAGCGGAACGGTCCTCACGGAGTCGTCGGGCGCGGTCCCGGGCAGCTCCGCCAGCTTCTCGGCGACGGCGGGTGCGTCGAGTTCGACGCGGATGCCGCCCCGGTCGGCGGGGATCGTGCCGCCGGTCTCCCGGGTGGTGATCAGGGCGTCGGCGCGTGCTTCGCGCAGGACCAGGGCGATCCGGTCCGCCGGAAGCGACGGGTCGACGGGCACCTGGGCGGCACCCGACTTGGCGACGGCGAGGAAGGCGACGACGAGGTCCGCCGTACGGGGCAGGGCCACGGCCACATACCTCTCCGGGCCCATGCCGTGGCCGATGAGGAGACGCGCCAGCCGGTTCGCCCGGTCGTCGAGCTCGGCGAAGGTCAGCCGGGTGTCCCCGGCCACGAGCGCGGTGGCATCCGGGGTGCGGGCGGCCTGCTGCTCGAAGAGTTCCGGCCAGGTCGTCGCGGGGATCTCCCGGACGGTGCCGGTCCCCTCCGCGAGCGCCCGGTGGCGCTCCTCGTCGGTGAGCAGCCGGACCGACGACAGCCGCCGGTCCGGGTCGGCGATCAGCTCGCCGACCAGGCGGACCAGACGGTCCGCCAGTTCCTGGACGGTCTCCGGGTCGAACAGGTCGGTCGCGAACTCGATGCGCCCGCCGATGCCGTCCGGGTCGCCGTCGTCCGTCCACCGCTCGGCCAGCTGGACGGCCAGGTCGAACTTGGCGCCGTCCACGGTGGTGTCGAAGGGATCGACCCGCAGACCTCCCAGGTCGAGGGAGGCCTCCGCGTTGTTCTGGAGGGAGAGCATGACCTGGAACAGCGGGTGCCGGGCGAGGGAACGCTCCGGGTTCAGCAGTTCGACCAGGCGCTCGAAGGGCACGTCCTGGTGGGCGTAGGCGGCGAGGTCCGTCTCCTGCACCCGGGCCACCAGCTCACGGAAGGTGGGGTCGCCCGAGGCGTCGGTGCGCAGCACGAGGGTGTTGACGAAGAAGCCGACCAGGTCGTCCAGGGCCTCGTCCGTGCGGCCGGCGATCGGCGAGCCGATCGGGATGTCCGCACCCGCGCCGAGGCGGTGCAACAGGGCGGCCAGGGCCGCTTGCACGACCATGAAGACACTGGCCCGGCTGTCCCGGGCGAACCGGGCGAGCGGTGCGTGGACGGCGGCCGGGATCTCCAGCGGGACGGTGGCGCCGCGGAAGCTCGCCTCGGCCGGGCGGGGGCGGTCGGTGGGCAGGGACAGTTCCTCCGGCAGCCCGGCGAGGGTGTGCTGCCAGAACGCCGTCTGGCGGGCGAGGCCGCTGCCGGGGTCGTCCTCGTCGCCGAGCAGGTCGCGCTGCCAGAGGGTGTAGTCGGCGTACTGGACGGGAAGCGGCTGCCATGCGGGGGCGGCGCCACGGCTCCTGGCCGTGTAGGCCGCGCCCAGGTCGCGGGCGAGCGGGGCCATGGACCAGCCGTCCCCGGCGATGTGGTGGACGACGACGAGCAGGACGTGTTCGTCCTCCGCGACCCGGAACAGCCGGGCCCGCACCGGCGGTTCGACGGCCAGGTCGAAGTCCTGGGCCGCGGCGGCGGCCAGGTTCCCGGCGTCGTACGGGGACACGGGCAGTTCGGGGCGGGCCTGTTCGGCCGCCAGGACCAGCTGGCGCGGCCGCCCGTCGGTGTCGGGGAAGACGGTGCGCAGGCTCTCGTGCCGGGCCACCACGTCACCCAGCGCGGCACGCAGGGCGTCCGGGTCGAGGTCACCGGTGAGGCGGACCGCCAGGGGCAGGTTGTAGGTGCCGTTGCGCTGCTCGAAACGGTTCAGGAACCACAGCCGCCGCTGGGCCGGGGAGAGCGGCACGGCCTCCGGGCGCACCCGGGCCACCAGCGCGGGCCGGGCCGCCTCGGTGTCGCCGAGCTGTTCGGCGAGGGCGGCGACCGTCGGGCTCTCGAAGAGGGTGCGGACGGCGAGTTCGGCGCCGAAGAGGGTACGCACCCTGCTGACCAGGCGGGTCGCCAGCAGGGAGTGGCCGCCCAGGTCGAAGAAGCTGTCGTCGACGGAGACGCGTTCGACGCCGAGGATCTCGGCGAACAGGGTGCAGAGCGTCTCTTCGTTCCTGGTGCGGGGCGCCCGGCCCGCGCCGGCCTCGGCCCCGAAGTCGGGGGCGGGCAGCGCACGGCGGTCCAGCTTGCCGTTCGGGTTGAGCGGCAGGGCGTCCAGGAACAGGAACGCGGAGGGGACCATGTACTCCGGGAGCGCCGCGGCGACATGCTCCCGCAGCACCGCCGCGTCGACCCCGGCTCCTTCGCCGAGAACCGCGTACGCCACGATCCGCTGGTCACCCGGGCGGTCCTCCCGCACCACCACCGACGCCTGCACGACACCGGAATGACCCGCCAGCACCGCCTCGATCTCACCCAGCTCGATCCGGAAACCGCGCACCTTCACCTGGTCGTCCGTACGGCCCAGATACTCGATCTGGCCTTCCGTGTTCCACCGCACCAAGTCACCCGTGCGGTACATCCGACCACCCGCCGGACCGAACGGATCCGCCACGAACCGCTCACCCGTCAGCCCCGCACGCCCCAGATACCCCCGCGCCAGACCCGAACCGGAGAGATAGAGCTCTCCCGGGACGCCCGGCGGCACCGGGCGCAGCCCGGCGTCCAGGACGTGGGCGCGGGTGTTGTGCAGGGGCCTGCCGATCGGCGGTGTGCGGTGGACGTCCGCGGTGTCGCCGTACCAGGCGGTGGCGTAGACGGTGGCCTCGGTGGGGCCGTAGATGTTGGCGATCGTGCTGCCGGGTACGGCGGCACGGATGGTGTTGGCCGTGTGGGCGGACAGCCCCTCACCGGCGAGGACCACGAGATCCGCGCCGAAGCGGGCCGTGCCACCCTGGCCGACGGTGTGCGCCAGCGCCGAGGGCACCGCGCTGACCAGGCTGTATGTGCGTCCCGGGGGGCCTTCCAGCAGGGCCAGCACATCGCGGACGACCTCGATGCGGCCACCGCTGAGCAGCGGCCCGAACATCTCGAAGACGGAGACGTCGAAGTTGAGCGAGGTCGCGGCGAGGACGTCGGAGAGCCGCTCGGGCCCGATGTCGGCCACCGCCCAGGCCGCGAGGTCGGCGACGCTGCGGTGGGCGACGACGACACCCTTGGGGCGGCCGGTGGAGCCGGAGGTGTAGATCACGTAGGCCGGGTGGTCCGGGGTGAGCGGGCGGACCCGGTCCGCGTCGGCCGGAGCGGTCTCCGGCAGCCCCGCCAGCTCGCCGGCCAGTTCCGGGGCGTCGAGCAGGAGCGCTTCGGTGCCCGGCGGAAGGGCGCCGGCCGCCTCCTCGGTGGTGAGCACCAGCGCCGGCCGGGCGTCGGTGAGCATGAAGGCGATGCGGTCGGCCGGGTACTGCGGGTCGACCGGCAGATAGGCCGCGCCGGACTTCAGTACGGCGAGCAGCGCGACGATCATGTCGGCGGAGCGCGGCAGGGCCAGGGCGACGAACTGCTCGGGGCCCGCGCCGCGTTCGATCAGCAGATGGGCGAGCCGGTTGGCGCGCCGTTCCAGCTCCGCGTACTCCAGCTCGTGGCCGGCGTGGCCGACCGCCGGGCGGCCGGGGGTGCGGGCCGCCTGGGCCTGGAAGAGCTCGGGCAGGGTGGCGGGCGGGACGTCCCGGTGGGTGTCGTTCCACTCGGTGAGCACCCGGTGCCGCTCCTGGCCGGTGAGCACGTCGACGGCGCCGATACGCGTGTCGGGGGCTTCGGTCACGGCGGCGAGCAGGCGGCCCAGCCGGTCGCCGACGGACTCGACGGTCGCCCGGTCGAACAGGTCGGCGGAGAACTCGACGACCCCGCGCAGCCCGGCCGGTCCGCCGTCCGCGGCGAAGGTCTCCTCCAGCGAGAACAGCAGGTCGAACTTGGCGGCCGCGAGCCCGACGGGCAGCGCCTTCGCCCGTACGCCGTCGAGGTCGAGGGTGGCCTCCGCGTTGTTCTGGAACGCCAGCATGACCTGGAAGAGCGGGTGGCGGGCGAGCGAGCGGGCCGGGTTGAGGATCTCCACGAGCCGTTCGAAGGGCACGTCCTGGTTGGCGTAGGCCGCCAGGTCCGTCTCCCGTACGCGCTCCACCAGCTCCCGGAACGTCGGATCACCGGACAGGTCGGTGCGCAGCACCAGCGTGTTCACGAAGAACCCGACGAGGTCGTCGAGCGCCTCGTCCGTACGGCCGGCGATCACACTGCCGAGCGGGATGTCGTCGCCCGCGCCGAGGCGGCCGAGCAGGGATGCCAGCGCCGCCTGGACCACCATGAAGACGCTCGCGCGGCTCTCCCGGGCGACGGCGACGATGCGCTCGTGGACCTCGGCGGGCAGATGGAGCGGGATGCTCTCGCCGCGGTGGCTGGCCTCGGCCGGGCGCGGCCGGTCCACCGGCAGGGACAGCTCTTCCGGCAGGCCCGCGAGGGCGGTCCGCCAGTACCCGGCCTGCCGGGCCAGCGGACTGCCCGGGTCGCTCTCGTCGCCGAGGACCTCCTGCTGCCAGAGCGTGTAGTCGGCGTACTGCACCGGGAGCGGCTGCCAGGCGGGGGCCCGGCCGCCGCGCCGGGCGTCGTGGGCGAGGCCGAGGTCGCGGGCGAAGGGCGCCATGGACCAGCCGTCACCGGCGATGTGGTGGACCACGGCGACCAGCACGTGCTCGGTGTCGGAGAGCCGCAGCAGCCGGGCGCGCAGCGGCGGTTGCACGGCGAGGTCGAAGCCCTCGGCCGCGGCATCGGCGATCGCCGCGTCGAGCCGGTCCGCGGTGACCTCCGTCATCGGCAGGGCGGGCCGGGCGGCCCCGGCGTCCAGCACCTGCTGGCGGGGGCGGCCGTCGACCTCGGGGAAGACGGTGCGCAGGCTCTCGTGCCGGGCCACCACGTCACCCAGCGCGTCGTGGAGGGCGGCCCGGTCGAGGTCGCCGGTGAGCCGGAGGACCAGCGGCAGGTTGTAGGTGGCGCTCGGGCCCTCGAAGCGGTTCAGGAACCACAGCCGGCGCTGGGCCGGGGACAGCGGTATCTCCTCGGGCCGCTCCCCGGCGGTCAGCGCCGTGCGTGCCTCGCCGCCCGCGACGACCCGGCCGGCGAGGGCGGCCACGGTGGGCGCCTCGAACAGCGCGCGGACGGCGATCTCGACGTGGAAGACGGAGCGGATACGGCTGACCAGGCGGGTGGCGAGCAGGGAGTGGCCGCCCAGGTCGAAGAAACTGTCGTCGACGGAGACGGCCGGCAGGCCGAGCACCTCGGCGAACAGCCCGGCGAGGATCTCCTCCTGGGCGTTGGCCGGGGCGCGGCCGGAGCCGTCGCCCCGTTCGGGGGCGGGCAGCGCTCTGCGGTCGACCTTGCCGTTGCCCGTGAGCGGCAGCGTGTCGAGGATGACGAACGCGGAGGGGACCATGTACTCCGGGAGCGCCGCGGCGACATGCTCCCGCAGCACCGCCGCGTCCACCCCGGCTCCTTCGCCGAGAACCGCGTACGCCACGATCCGCTGGTCACCCGGGCGGTCCTCCCGCACCACCACCGACGCCTGCACGACACCGGAATGACCCGCCAGCACCGCCTCGATCTCACCCAGCTCGATCCGGAAACCGCGCACCTTCACCTGGTCGTCCGTACGGCCCAGATACTCGATCTGGCCTTCCGTGTTCCACCGCACCAAGTCACCCGTGCGGTACATCCGACCACCCGCCGGACCGAACGGATCCGCCACGAACCGCTCACCCGTCAGCCCCGCACGCCCCAGATACCCCCGCGCCAGACCCGAACCCGCGATGTACAGCTCGCCCGCGACCGTCACGGGAACCGGGCGCAGGGCCGCGTCCAGGACATACACCCGCATGCCGTCCAGCGGACGGCCGATGGGCACGGCGGGCGGCACCTCGGAGGCCGATCCCATCCGGTAGGTGGTGGCGAACGTGGTGGTCTCGGTCGGGCCGTAGCCGTCGACCAGCACCAGTCCGGGGCACGCCTCCAGCACGCGCCGCGCCGCCGCCGCGGGGACCACGTCCCCACCGGTCCACACCTGGCGGAGCCGGGCGAGGCAGCCCGGCCCTTCCTCCGCGATCAGCCGGAACAGGCCGGCGGTCAGCCACAGGGCGGTGACCCCGTGCCGGTCGGTGATCTCGCGCAGGGCCACCGCGTCGAGGTCGCCGGGCGGGGCGACGACGACCCGGCCGCCGCCGAGCAGCGGAACCCACACCTCGTACGTGGACGCGTCGAACGCGGTCGGCGAGTGCAGCAGCACCCGCTCGTGGCCCTCCTCGAAGCGGCTCGCGGCCGCGAGCTCGGCGATGTCCCGGTGGGTGACGCCGACCCCCTTCGGCACCCCGGTGGACCCGGAGGTGAACATGACGTACGCGAGCTGTTCCGGACGCACGTCCACACCCGGGTCGTGCGCCGGTGCCCCGGTCTCGTCCAGTGCGGCCCGCGCCTCGATCACCGTCAGCCCGGCGGCAGCGCCGGGAACGGCGCCGGCCGAGTCGACGAGCACGACCGCGGCGGCCGTCCCGGCGAGGATCTGCTCGATCCGGCTCTCCGGGAACCGGGCGTCGAGCGGTACGTAGGCGCCGCCCGCCTTCAGTACGGCGAGGAGCGCCGCCACCAGGTCGGGTGACCGCTCCATGTACACCGCGACCCGGTCCTCCGGCCGCACCCCCGCGGCGAGCAGCCGGTGCGCCAGCCGGTTGGCCCGCGCGTCGAGTTCGCCGTACGAGAGGCTGCCCGCGTCGTCGACGACGGCGGGGGCGGACGGCGCCCAGGCGGCGAGATCGCCGAAGAGGACGGGGACCGCCCGGTCCTCGTGGTCGACGGCCTCGCCGTCGTTCCAGCTGACGAGCAGCTTCTCGCGCTCGTCGTGGCCCAGCAGGGAGATCCGGCCCACCGGCAGGTCGAAGGTGTCGGCCGCGTTCTCCAGGAACCGGACGAACCGGTCCAGGAGCACCGTGGCGCCGGCGGAGGCGAACAGGTCGGTACGGAAGTCCAGCCGCAGGTGCAGACGCTCCCCTGGGACGGCGGTGAGGATCAGCGGGTAGTGCGTGGCGTCGTGGCCCTCGATACCCGTGACCGTGAGCCCGTCACCGGTCTCCAGCACGTCCGCGTCGAGCGGGTAGTTCTCGAACACGACGAGGGTGTCGAAGAGTTCGCCGAGTCCCCCGGTCTGCTGGATGTCGGTGAGGCCGAGGTGCTGGTGGTCCATGAGGCCGGCCTGCTGCTCCTGGAGCCGCTCCAGAAGTGCGCCGAGCGTCTCGGCAGGGTCGAGGGCTACCCGTACGGGGAGGGTGTTGATGAACAACCCGACCATGGACTCGATGCCCGGGACCTGCGGCGGGCGGCCGGAGACCGTCCCCCCGAACACCACGTCCTCACGGCCCGTCAGCTGGCCCACCACCATCGCCCACGCCGCCTGGAACAGGGTGTTGAGGGTGACGCCACCGGTGCGGGCACGTGCGGTGAGCCGCTCGGTGAGCGCGGCCGGAAGGTCGACGGTGACCCGGTCGGGCGTGGCCGGACTGCCGTCCCGCCCGCCGGGTGCGACGAGCGTCGGCTCGTCGAGCCCGTCGAGCACCTGACGCCAGGCGGCCGTGGCGGCGGCCCGGTCCTGGCCCGCAACCCAGGCCAGGTAGTCCCGGTTGGGGGTGACCCGGGGCAGACGGGTGCCGTCGCCCTGGCGGGTGTAGAGCGTCAGCAGCTCCTTGACCAGGACCGGCATGGACCAGCCGTCGAGGAGGATGTGGTGGTTGGTGATCACCAGACGGTGCCGGTCGGCGGCGGTAGACAGCAGCGCGAAGCGCATCAGCGGGGGCCGGGTCGGGTCAAAGCGAACAGCCCGGTCCTCATCCGTCCAGCGGCGTACGGCGGCCTCGCGATCGGCCTCCGAGATGTCGGTGAAGTCGCACTCCTGCCAGGGGAGTTCGGTGTGGTCCGGGATGACCTGGACGGGCGTGTCCAGCCCCTCGTGCCGGAACGCGGCCCGCAGACCGGCGTGCCGGGCCAGCAGCGTCTGCGCCGCCGCCCGCAACGCGACACGGTCCACCACACCCTCGATGTCCAGGGCGAGCTGGACCGTGTACACATCCTCGGCCTGCTCGTCGTACACCGCGTGGAAGAACAGCCCCTGCTGGAGCGGAGACAGCGGCAGCACATCCGCCAGCCGCCCGTACTCCTCCTCCAGCCCGTCGATCTGCCC
>NZ_JBHXJG010000262.1:0-9869 GCF_042723425.1 Streptomyces sp. NPDC058375
GTTTCCTCTCCGTACGGGCCGACGGCTTTCCGGGCGGCGGGGTCGCGTTTCCGGGCGGTGGTTCCGGGAAATTTCTCCGGTGGTTGTTCACACGCTGTTAACGCTGGTTCACATCCGTGGGCGTGTCACCCCGACCGTGTCGTGACACGTGAACGCGCGTAGATGTTCGCTTACCGGACGCCGTCCCGCTGACCGGCCCTTATGCGTGTGCCGTTTCCGGGCTCCGTGTCCGGAGACCGGATTCTGGACGAGGACTTCCGCTGAGCGGACCGGCTCGCTACTGTCCCCGCCATATGAACGCCCCGTGGCAACGCCGCCGCGGAGCGCAGCCGGTGCCTTGCCAGACCGGCGGCCTCTCCGTGCGTCGCCGCTGGGACCGGCGTCGCAACCTCAGGAGCAGGGCCGTCGTCGCTCACCCCGAAGAGGAGAGGGCGTCGTGACAGCGGAGACTTCCCAGACGCTCGACCGAGGACTGCGCGTCCTCAAACTGCTCGCCGACACCGACCACGGCCTGACCGTCACCGAGCTGTCCAACAAGCTCGGTGTCAACCGGACCGTCGTCTACCGGCTGCTCGCCACCCTGGAGCAGCACGCCCTGGTACGCCGCGACCTGGGCGGCCGCGCCCGGGTCGGCCTCGGCGTGCTGCGACTCGGCCGACAGGTGCACCCGCTCGTCCGGGAAGCCGCGCTGCCCGCGCTGCGCTCCCTGGCCGAGGACATAGGGGCCACCGCCCACCTCACGCTCGTCGACGGCAGCGACGCCCTCGCGGTCGCCGTGGTCGAGCCCACCTGGACCGACTACCACGTCGCCTACCGGGCCGGCTTCCGTCACCCCCTGGACCGGGGCGCCGCGGGCCGGGCCATCCTGTCCGCCCGGCAGACGACGGAGTCCGGCCACCCCGGCTACACCCTCACCCACGGCGAACTCGAAGCCGGCGCCAGCGGGGCGGCCGCCCCCCTGGTCGGGGTCTCGGGCGTGGAGGGCAGCGTCGGTGTCGTCATGCTCGCCGACGCCGTACCGGAACGGGTCGGGCCCCGCGTGCTCGACGCCGCCCGGGAAGTCGCGGACGCGCTGCGGTAGGCGGTACCCACGCCCGTACGCCCCGTATCCGTACGCGTACCCGTACTCGTACGCGTACGGGGCGTACGGGGTCTGGAGCGCCCCCGGCGGCGTACGCCTGGCGCGTTCCCGTTCCGGGGCGGCGGTTAGATTGGGTGCGTGCTCTCTCGTCTCTCGCGCCCCCGCGTCCTCGCCCTCTGCGCGCTCCCCGTCCTCGCCCTGTTCGGTACGGCGGCCCTCGCGCCGCTGCCGTTCACCCTGGCGCGGCCCGGGGTGACCGCGGATGTGCTCGGCAAGGACGACGGGCGGCCGGTGATCACCATCACCGGCGCCGAGACCCGGCCCACCGACGGGCAGCTGCGGATGACGACGATCCTCGCCACCGGGCCGAAGGCGGACGTCCGTATCGGTGAGGTGTTCGACAGCTGGTTCCGGACCGACCGGGCGGTCATGCCGCGCGACGCCGTCTACCCCACCGGCGGCTCCGAGAAGGAGATCGAGAAGCACAACCTCGACGACATGAAGGAGTCGCAGAACGTCGCCGTCGACGCCGCCCTGAACTACCTGGACCGCGAGCCCGGTTCGATGCGGGTGGCAGTCGACCTCGGCGACGTCGGCGGGCCGAGCGCCGGGCTCTTCCTCTCCCTCGGCATCATCGACAAGCTCGACGGCAACGGCTCCGGCGGTGACCTCACCGGTGGCCGCACCGTCGCCGGTACGGGGACGATCACCGCGGACGGCGAGGTCGGCGCGGTCGGCGGGGTGTCGATGAAGGCCCAGGGCGCCCACCGGGACGGGGCGAGCGTCTTCCTCGTCCCGAAGGCCGAGTGCGCTCAGGCGGAGGCCGAGGCGCCCGACGGGCTGCGGATCGTGCCCGTCTCCACGCTGAAGGACGCGGTCGGCTCGCTCAAGGCCCTGGAGTCGGGCGGGAAGGTCCCGAGCTGCTGACCTGTGCCGGTGCCGATGCCGGCGGTACGGGTTCCGCCCCCGGTGCCTCCTGTACGGCCCCCGCCACCGGCCCCTCGTCGAGCGTCCGCCAGGACGGGAACACCAGCGGACTCAACGTCGCCAGGAAGTAGACCCCGCCCATCGCCAGCAGCGCCCCCGTCGCCCCCGCGCCCTCCACCAGCAGCCCGGCCGCGAGCCCGCCCACCGGCATCGCGAACTCGCAGCCCGCCGTCAGCGCCCCCGAGACCCGGCTGCGCAGCCGGTCCGGCACGCGTTCGTAGATCACCGTCGTCAGGA
Source organism: Streptomyces sp. NPDC058375 (assembly GCF_042723425.1). NCBI lineage: Bacteria > Bacillati > Actinomycetota > Actinomycetes > Kitasatosporales > Streptomycetaceae > Streptomyces > Streptomyces sp. NPDC058375. The sequence continues at coordinate 2,306 of NZ_JBHXJG010000262.1, forward strand.
TCGGGTTCAGCACGCCGCCCGCGATCCCGCCCAGCAGCATCGTCACCGCGAGCGGCAGCGTCGTCCCTGTCACCGCCGCGACCAGGAACCTGGGCGCGCCGCACAGGATCACGCACACCGTGAACACCGCCCGGCGCGAGAACCGGTGCCCCACCGCCCCGTACAGCAGGGCCCCCACCAGACCGCCCGCCCCGAACATCGCGGTGAGCAGCCCGATGGCGGGTGCGCCGCCCAGCTCGTTTCCGGCGTGCACGGGGAGCAGTACGGCGTTCCAGCCCTGGTCGGTGCCGTTCATGAACATCACCATCACCACGACCGCCAGCAGCAGCCGGTTTCCCAGCAAGTGGGCGTAGCCCTCGCGGAGTTCGGAGCCGTAGGCGCGCAGCGAGACCGGGGCCTCCGCCTTCCGCGGTTCGGCCGCGCGCACACCCCGTACCCCTGCGGCGACCAGCAGGGCTGACAGCCCGAACGTCGCCGTGTCCAGCAGCAGGACCGTCTCCGCGCCGACGAAGGCGATGAGGACCCCGGCCAGCGCCGCGCCGACCATCCTGGCCCCGCGCGAGACCGCGTCGAAGAGGCTGGCGGCCCGGGCGAGCGTGGTGCCGGCGTGTTCGGCCAGGTCCGGGATCAGGACGTAGCGCGCGGTGTTGCCCGGGGTGTGGGCGAACCCGTTGAGCGCCATCAGCGCGCACAGCATCCAGAAGTCGAGGATGCCGGCGAAGTGCAGCAGCGGGATCGCGGCGATGGCCGACGCGCACACGGCGTCGGACACGATGGCCGTACGGCGGCGGCCGAACCGGTCGATGACCGGTCCGCCGATCAGTGCGGCGACGACGATCGGCAGGGTGGCGCAGAAGGCGACGACCCCTGCCCGGCCCGCGCTTCCGGTGGTCTCCAGGACGAACCAGGGGACGCCGATCAGGGTCAGTGAAGTGCCTGCGGTGGAGATGGAGTTGGCCGCGAGCGTGGCGGCGATAGGGGTGCGGTTCCCCATGGTTCTTCTTCCCCCCGAATCGATGGTTCCCCGAGCCGGTGGCTACGCCGGACGGAAGGCGGCGGCGCGAGGTGCGGTCGCGGCCGCCTCCCGGCCCTGAGTCGTCAGCCGCAGGCCCACCTCGACCAGGGTCCAGCCGACCCGGGTGCGCAGGCTGGTGCGGGGGAGGCGGAACTCGCCTGCCTCGGAGCGGAGTTCGGCCGATTCGATGGTGTGGAGGAGGTGGTGGACGTCGGCGTGCATAACGGGTTTCCCTTCGATTCGCGGGGAGTTGCGGGGCGCGGCGCGGTCATTCGGAGGGGCGCGGGAAGACGTGCAGGTGGGTGCGGACGACGGCCGAGCCCTCGGTGTCCTCGGGGACGGTGCCGCGGTAGCTCTCCACCAGTTCGTGCATCTTCCGGGACAGTTCCAGGGCGAGCTCCGGGGTGAGGCGGATCTTGAAGTCGCTCAGGTCCCAGCTCTCCTGCCACTCCTCCGGCCATTCGTCCATCGTGCCCAGCCAGGTGTTCAGCTCCTGGGCGTGGGTGGTGGCCGTCTCGTGCAGGACGACGTCGATGGCTCCGCGTACCTCCGGGTCGTCGTGCGTCCGGAAAAGGGCGCTGTCGAAGGTCGAGCCGTCGTGGATCGCCCGCCACCAGCGCTCGCGCCCCTTGCCCAGCTCCGGCGCGTCCTCGACCAGTCCGGACTCCGCCAGTTGGCGCAGGTGGTAGCTGGTCGCGCCGCTCGACTCGCCCAGCCGCTCACCCAGCTTCGAGGCGGTCGCCGGGCCGAACTCGCGCAGCGCGTTCAGCAGGCGGATCCGCAGCGGGTGCGCGATGGCGCGCAGGGTGCGGGCGTCGACCGTGTGCAGCTTCCGGTCGTCGCCGCCCAGGTGGTAGGGGCGAGGGGTGCTCTCGTTCTCCGGCATGCCTCAACCGTAGAGATGCAAAGGAACCTTTGCAAGGCTTTTTTGCAACGAGACCTTTGCAGTGATTCCTTTGTAACTCGCTCCGGCTCACCCCTCCTCGATGAACCCCTCCGCCACCAGCCACTCCTTCGCCACCTCGTGCGGGTCCTCGCCGTCCACGTCCACCTTGGCGTTCAGCGTCTGCGCGACCTCGGTCGTCAGCTTCTTCGCGAGCGGATCCAGCAGCTCCGCGATCACCGGGTACTTCTCGAAGGTGGCCTCGTGGACGACCGGGGAGGCGTTGTAGTTGGGGAAGAAGTTCTTGTCGTCCGCCAGGACGTCCAGGTTCATCGCCTTGATCCGGCCGTCGGTGGTGAACACCTCGCCCAGCAGGCAGGAGTTGGACTCGGACACCTGGGTGTAGATGATCCCGGCGTCCATCTTCTGGATGTTGCCCGCCGGGATCTTCATCCCGTACCGCTTCTCCATGCCGGGCAGCCCGTCGTCGCGGGAGGCGAACTCGTTCTCCACGCAGATCGTCACAGCGCCCGGGTCCTTCTTCGCCAGCGCCGCCACGTCCGAGAGGGTCTTCAGCTTGTACTTCGCGTTGTTCTTCTTGCTGATCGCCAGCGCGTACGTGTTGTCGAGCGGGGCCGGCGGCAGCCAGATCACCCCGTTGCCCTTGTCCTCGTCCCGTACCGCCTCGTACTGCTTCTTCGGATCGACGATCGGCTCCGCGTGGCCCAGGAAGGTGATCCAGCCCGTGCCGGTGTAGTCCCACTGGGAGTCGGCGTCGCCGTTGATGATGGCCTCGCGGGCGCTGATCGAGCCCGGCAGGTTCGTCCGGTCCAGGACCTCCGCCCCGGCCGCCTTGAAGACCAGGCCGGTCATCTGGCCGAGGATGATGTTCTCGCTGAAGTTCTTCGACGTCACCGTCAGCGTCGCGCCCTTGAGCGGCTCGCCCTGCCCGACCGAACCCGGCGACACGTCGTCCACCATCGGCGAACCGCTCTTCAGCCCGCAGCCGCCCACCAGCAGCACCGGCACCAACACCAGCAGCAGTTTCCTTCTCACCGCTCCTCCAGCCCGCGCGGCGTCAGCGCCAGTTCGGCCAGCGAGGCCAGCCAGTCCACCAGCAGCGCCAGCACCACCGTCAGCACCGAGCCGATGATCAGCACCGGCATCCGCTGCGTCTGGATCCCCGAGGTGATCAGGTCGCCGAGCCCGCCGCCCCCGCCGAACGTCGCCAGCGTCGCCGTACCGACGTTCAGGACCAGGGCCGTACGGACGCCCGCCAGGATCAGCGGTACCGCGAGCGGCAGCTCCACCTTCAGCAGGACGCCCCGCCCGGACATCCCCATCCCGCGCGCCGCCTCGATCATGTTCGGCTCGATCGCCCGCAGACCCGCCACCGTGTTGGAGAGCACCGGCAGCACCGCGTAGATCACGATGCCGATGATCGCCGTACGCGGCCCGATGCCCAGCCAGATCACCAGCAGCGCCAGCAGACCGATCGCCGGGGTCGCCTGGCCGATGTTGGCCAGGGCCGTGAAGGCGGGGGCCGCCTTCCGCAGTCGCCGCCGGGTCAGCGCGATGCCGAGCGGGATCGCGATGATCAGCACCCAGAACGTGGAGATCGCCGTCAGCCGCACGTGCTGCCACCAGCGCAGCTGCACATTGCCGCCGGTCAGCGAGTTCTCCGCGATCGAGTCCAGGTGGATGTTGGTGATCCAGACGTACGTGATCGCCAGGACGACCACCAGCACCGCCGGCAGGAGCGCCAGTTTCCGCCAGGTGATCCGGCGCTCCGGCGCTGCCGGGGCGGGGGAGGGGTCGCTCTCCTCGTCGTGGAACGCGTGGCCCTTGACGTCGTGTTCGCCCGGCGGCCGAGTGGGGGCGGCCGGGCCCTTGCCGGAGCCGGACGGGTGGCTGGGGCTCATACTCCGTTGCCACCCCCCTCCAGCTCCTGCTCCGTCTGGTGGACGCGCTGCTCCTCCAGCTCGTGCTGGTGCTCCATCGCGGTCAGCCGGTCGGCCTCCAGCAGCTCCTGCACGTTGTCCATCAGCGTCTTCATGTCGACGACCCCGATGAACTCGCCGCGCCGCCCTGTCACCGCGACCCGGCCCCCGCTGTCGGTGAGCACCGCCTCCAGCGCGTCGTGCAGCGTGGCGTCCCGGGTCACCGTGTCGTGCACCAACTGCCCGGCCCGGGCCAGCGAACCGCGCGCCCGCATCAGATCGCCGCGCCGCAGCCACTTGTACGGGCGGTTGCGGCGGTCCAGCATCAGCAGCTCGTTGTGCGGGCCGTTGCGCAGCTTGTTGAAGATCGTCTGGAGCGGGTCCTCGACCGTCACCGTCGGGAAGTCCGCGATGCCCACATCCCGTACGCGGGTGAGGTTGAGCCGCTTGAGGGCCGCGCCCGCGCCGACGAAACCCGAGACGAAGTCGTCCGTCGGGTTGGTGAGGATCGCCTCGGGGGTGTCGAACTGCGCGATGTGCGACCGCTCCCGCAGTACGGCGATCCGGTCGCCGAGCTTGATCGCCTCGTCGAAGTCGTGCGTGACGAACACGATCGTCTTGTGCAGCTCGTGCTGGAGCCGGATCAGCTCGTCCTGGAGGTGGTCGCGGGTGATGGGGTCGACCGCACCGAACGGCTCGTCCATCAGGAGGACGGGAGGGTCGGCGGCCAGCGCCCGCGCCACGCCCACCCGCTGCTGCTGCCCGCCGGAGAGCTGGCGCGGGTAGCGGCCGTGGAACTCGCGCGGGTCCAGGCCCACCAGGTCGAGCATCTCCTCCACCCGGTCCTTCACCCGGGACTTGGACCAGCCGACCATCTTCGGGACCAGCGCGATGTTGTCGGCGACCGTCATGTGCGGGAAGAGGCCGGAGGACTGGATCGCGTACCCGATCTTGCGGCGCAGCTTCACCGGGTCGATGTCGGTGACGTCCTCGTCGCCGATCCGGATCCGGCCCGAGGTCGGCTCGATCAGCCGGTTGATCATCTTCAGCGTGGTGGACTTCCCGCAGCCGGACGGACCGACGAAGATGACGGTCTCGCCCGCCTTGATTTCCATCGAGACGTTCTCGACGGCCGGGTTCGGGTTGCCCGGGTACTTCTTGGTGAGGTTCTCCAGCTGGATCGTGGCCCCGGAGGAGGCCGCGGCCCCCTCCTCCGTCGTCACCGTGGGATCGGTCTCGGTCTCAGGCACGGATCCCCCTCGGGATGGTCAGCCGTCCCAGCAGGACGTACGCGGCGTCGAAGAGCAGGGCGAGGACGACGATGCCGAGCGTGCCCGCGAGGACCTGGTTGATCGCGTTGGCGCTGCCCAGCGAGGCGATGCCCCGGAAGATCTCGTTGCCGAGGCCGGGCCCGGAGGCGTACGCGGCGATGGCGGCGATGCCCATCAGCATCTGCGTCGAGACGCGGATCCCGGTCAGGATCGGCGGCCAGGCGAGCGGCAGCTCCACCCGGCACAGCCGCGCCGTGCGCGACATCCCGATGCCCGTCGCCGCGTCGACCAGCGACGGGTCGACGCCGCGCAGCCCGACGATGGAGTTCCGGACGATCGGCAGCAGCCCGTACAGCGTCAGGGTGATCACGGTCGGCGCGACGCCGAGGCCGACCAGCGGGATCAGCAGACCGATCGCGGCGAGGGACGGGATGGTGAGGATCGTCGCCGTGGAGGTGATGGCCAGTGAACCGCCCCAGCCGCTGCGGTAGCTCACCACCCCGATGACCACGCCCAGCACGGTGGCGATGACCATGCACTGGAAGACCGCGCTGACGTGCTGGAACGCGTCCGTGAGGAGCTGCTGGTGGCGGGTGTTCAGATACTCCCAGAAGCTCACACGGCACTCCCTCGGCCCGCGGCCTGCTGTCCGGATCAGGCCTAGTCGGTGTCCTCGGCCGCCTGTTCCACCAGCGGGATGATCCGCAGCGGAACCGGGTTTTCCATGACGATCGCCGTGGAGGCCCGGACAATGCCATCAAATCCGACAACCCGGTCGATCACCCGCTGAAGATCGGCGTTGGAACGGGCGACGAGCCGGCAGAACATGTCCCCGTGCCCGGTGGTGGTGTGCAGCTCCAGCACCTCCGGTACGCCGCCCAAATGCGCCCGTACGTCGGCCCCTTGGCCCTGTTTGATCTCCAGTGTGGCGAACGCGGTCACCGGATAGCCGAGCGCCTCCGGGTCGACGTCCGGGCCGAACCCCCGGATGACGCCATTCGACTGAAGGCGGTCCAGCCGCGCCTGCACGGTCCCGCGCGCCACCCCGAGCCGCCGCGATGCTTCGAGGACGCCGATGCGCGGCTCACGCGCGAGCAGCACGATGAGCCGGCCGTCCAGATGATCGATCGCCATGAACCCGCCTTCGGTGGTCACCCTGTACAGATAGTCCGGCCATCATGGCGATCGGCTGCACATATTGACCAGTGAATGCGCGAACTATTGCGCACCTTGCGATGCGGGGAGAGCCTTCGAACATGACTGAGACTCTGCACACCAGCCCTGACACCGCAGCGCAGGCCGACCGCTTCCCGGTCAAGGGAATGGACGCGGTCGTCTTCGCCGTGGGCAACGCCAAGCAGGCCGCGCACTACTACTCGACCGCCTTCGGCATGAAACTCGTGGCCTACTCCGGACCGGAGAACGGCAGCCGCGAGACCGCGAGTTACGTCCTGACCAACGGCGCCGCCCGCTTCGTCTTCACCTCCGTGATCAAGGCGTCCACCGAGTGGGGCGCCTTCCTCTCCGACCATGTCGCCGCGCACGGCGACGGTGTCGTCGACCTCGCCATCGAGGTCCCGGACGCCCGCGCCGCGTACGCGTACGCCGTCGAGCACGGCGCGCGCGGCATCACCGAGCCGCACGAGGTCAAGGACGAGCACGGCACGGTCGTCCTCGCCGCCATCGCCACGTACGGCAAGACCCGCCACACCCTGGTGGAGCGCTCCGGCTACGACGGCCCCTACCTCCCCGGGTTCGCCGCCGCCAAGCCGATCGTCGAGCCGCCGGCCAAGCGGACCTTCCAGGCCATCGACCACTGCGTCGGCAACGTCGAGCTCGGCCGGATGAACGAGTGGGTCGGCTTCTACAACGAGGTCATGGGCTTCACCAACATGAAGGAGTTCGTGGGCGACGACATCGCCACCGAATACTCCGCCCTCATGTCGAAGGTCGTCGCCGACGGCACGCTGAAGGTCAAGTTCCCGATCAACGAGCCGGCGATCGCGAAGAAGAAGTCGCAGATCGACGAGTACCTGGAGTTCTACGGCGGCGCAGGCGTCCAGCACATCGCGCTCGCCACCAACGACATCGTCTCCACGGTCCGCTCGATGCGCGCCGCCGGTGTGCAGTTCCTGGACACCCCCGACTCGTACTACGACACCCTCGGCGAGTGGGCCGGCGAGACCCGGGTGCCGGTCGAGACCCTGCGCGAGCTGAAGATCCTCGTCGACCGCGACGAGGACGGCTACCTGCTGCAGATCTTCACCAAGCCGGTCCAGGACCGGCCGACCGTCTTCTTCGAGATGATCGAGCGCCACGGCTCCATGGGCTTCGGCAAGGGCAACTTCAAGGCCCTGTTCGAGGCGATCGAGCGCGAGCAGGAGAAGCGCGGCAACCTCTGACCTGCGCCTTCGGGTGCACAAACGCCGCCGTGGTCCGAGGCAGTACCTCGGAC
>NZ_JBHXJG010000263.1:0-9784 GCF_042723425.1 Streptomyces sp. NPDC058375
GCCGGGGAGCCGTCCGGGCGGTTCACCGCCGCCGGCCGTGGTGCCGCCGGAGCCGCAGGAGCGCTGTCTCTCCTGGTCGGACGGCTCGCCCCGGCACCGGGTCCGTCTCCCGCGGCTGGGGAGACGGACCGCCGGGCGCCGAACGACCGCCGCCCCACCCGCCCCCCACTCTGCTCTTCGCTCCCCGCACCACACCATCGATCCAGGAGAAACACCATGAACACCCTCCTCTTCCGCCGCGCAGCCGTCGCCGTGTCCGCAGCAGCCGTGCTGCCGCTGGCGCTGACCGCCTGCTCCTCGGACGACTCCTCCAAGGACTCCGCGGCGGGCTCGACGCCCAGCGCGTCCAGCCCGGCGAGTCCCTCGGCCGACGAATCGGCGACCATGGACGAGCCGTTCGGCCCGGCCTGCTCGTCGGTACCGAAGGAAGGCGCGGGCTCGTTCGACGGCATGGCGAAGGACCCGGTCGCCACGGCCGCCTCGAACAACGAGGAGCTGTCGACGCTGGTGGCCGCAGTGAAGCAGGCCGGCCTGGTCGACACGCTCAACAACGCCGAGAACATCACGGTGTTCGCCCCGACCAACGACGCCTTCGCGAAGATCCCGAAGGCCGACCTGGACGCGCTGCTGGCGGACAAGGCCGAGCTCACCAAGGTCCTCACCTACCACGTGGTGGGCGAGAAGCTGACGCCGCAGCAGCTGGAGAAGGGCTCCTTCGACACGCTGGAGAAGAGCAAGCTGACGACGGCCGGCTCGGGCATGGAGTACACCGTGAACGACTCCTCCAAGGTCGTCTGCGGCAACGTCCCGACCGCCAACGCGACGGTCTACATCGTCGACACGGTCCTGATGCCCCCGAAGTAGCCCCCACGGGTCCCCCATCGACGAGGGGCGGGAAGCCACGTACGCCGCGGCTCCCCGCCCCTCGTCGTGCGCGGGCTCAGGAATCCCGCTCAGGAATCTCGCTCAGAAGTCCCCTTGAGAACATCGCCCGAAATGTTCACATAAGCGCCAGATAAGCGCACTATGGGGGTGAGGGTGCCTGCCGCATCCATCCGCACGGCGGCGGGGCCCGAAGGACCGAAGGAGACGAAATCTCATGAGCAACGTCTCACACGCGAGGAGTGACATATCGGGCCACCCCGATGCCTCCGAGATGCGTGCGCGCTACGACCGCGTAATGGGCGGTCGTGATGTGGCGCTGGTGGACGCGCCGGTGTTCCTCGTCGGCCTCTACTGTGCCGTTTCCCCGTGGGTGCTCCACTTCACGGCAAACCAGCCGGCCCTGGTCACGCACAACCTGGTGATGGGTATCGCCATCGCGGTACTGGCCCTCGGCTTCACGGCGATGCCCGAGCGCATGTACGGCCTCAGCTGGGCGATCTGCGCCATGGGTGCGTGGATCATCGTGTCGACCTGGATCGTGGGCAACAGCCCGGACATCGGGATCGTGATCAACAACATCATCGTCGGCGGGCTGACGATACTGCTGGGCATGGTCTGCGCGGGAGCAGCGGCCAAGACCCGCAGCACGACGTAACCCCACCACGACCGGAACAGCCCCGCTTCGGCAGCCCGGCGTCTCAGCCCCTCCGGCGCTTGAGGAGCGGGGCCCGGGGCGGAGCCCCACCCAACCCAGCCCCTCCGGCGCTAGAGGAGCGGGGCCCAGGGCGGAGCCCCGGTTTCGGGAAGGGGCGGGTAGGGGACAAGCCCGCCGCAGGCGTCCCACCCCCGCAGCCCGGTCACCCGACCGAGCTGTACGCCACAACCCCCCGCAACACCGCATCCACCGCCTTACGCGCATTCTTCGCCACACTGGAAGCCCCAGCACCAGCACCGGCCCCCGCACCGGCCTCCACATCCCGAGGAGCCGCCGCAGCCACCTGCCCCAGCACATCGATCACCTGCTTGCACCACCGCACGAAGTCCCCCGCCGGCATCTCCGCCTCGCGCAGCACCTCGTCCAGCGTGCGCCCGGAGGCCCACATGTAGACCGCCCAGGCGAAGCCGAGATCGGGCTCGCGCTGCCCGACCCCCTCCGTCTGGTTGATCTTGAAGTCCTCCTCCAGCGCATCCAGCCGCCCCCAGATCCGCACCATCTCGCCCATGGCGACCTTCGCGGGCCCGGACGGCACCTTCGGCGCCACCGCGTCATCGGCCTGCCGCGCCTCGTACACCAACGCGGAGACGCACGCGGCCAGCTCGGCAGGGTTGAGCCCCTCCCACACACCTTCCCGCAGGCATTCACTGGCGAGCAGGTCCAGCTCCCCGTACAGCCGGGCCAGCCGCCGCCCGTTCGCGGTGACCTCGTTGCCCCGGAGGTAGTCCAGCTCGGTGAGGAGCGCGACGATCCGGTCGAAGGTCCGGGCGATCGTGTTCGTCCGCCCCTCGATCCGCTTCTCCAGCTGCCGCGTGTCCCGCTGCAGCCGGTGGTAGCGCTCGGCCCACCGCGCGTGGTCCTCCCGCTCGTCGCACCCGTGGCACGGGTGGGCGCGCAGCTCGGTCCGCAGGCGGGCGATCTCGCGGTCGTCGGCGGCCGGCGCACGCCCCTTGCGGTGCCGGTCGGGCACGATGTGCCCGGCCTTGGACCGCAGCGCGGAGGCCAGATCACGCCGGGACTGCGGCGAGCGCGGGTTGAACGACTTCGGGACGCGCATCCGCTCCAGCGCCTCCACCGGCACCGGGAAGTCCATCGAGGCCAGCCGCTTGACCTGCCGCTCGGCGGTCAGCACCAGCGGCCGCGGCCCGTCGTGGTGGTCGAAGCCGCGGTGCCCGTTGGCCCGCCCGGCGGGCAGCCCAGGGTCCAGCACCAGCGCGAGCCCCGCGAACTTCCCCGTCGGTACGTGGATGACATCGCCGGGCTTCAGCTTCTCCAGGGACGAGGCCGCCGCCGCCCGCCGCTGCGCCGCACCCTGCTTGGCCAGCTCCGTCTCCCGGTCCTTGAGGTCGCGCCGCAGACGCGCGTACTCCTCGAAGTCCCCGAGGTGGCAGGTCATGCCCTCCTTGTAGCCCTCCAGGCCCTCCTCGTTGCGCTGGACCTGCCGCGAGATCCCGACCACCGACTTGTCGGCCTGGAACTGGGCGAACGAGGTCTCCAGCAGCTCCCGCGACCTGTGCCGCCCGAACTGCTGCACCAGGTTGACCGCCATGTTGTACGAGGGGCGGAAGCTGGAGCGCAGCGGATACGTACGCGTCCCCGCGAGGCCGGCCAGGGCCGTCGGGTCCATGCCGCGCTGCCACAGGACCACCGCATGGCCCTCGACGTCGATGCCACGGCGTCCGGCCCGGCCGGTGAGCTGGGTGTACTCGCCGGGGGTGATGTCGGCGTGCTGCTCGCCGTTCCACTTGACGAGCTTCTCCAGCACCACGGAACGCGCGGGCATGTTGATGCCGAGCGCCAGGGTCTCGGTGGCGAAGACGGCCTTCACCAACCCCCGGACGAACAGCTCCTCGACGACCTCCTTGAAGGTCGGGAGCATGCCCGCGTGGTGGGCGGCGATGCCCCGCTCCAGCCCTTCGAGCCACTCGTAGTAGCCGAGGACGTGCAGGTCCTCGCCGGGGATGGACGCGGTCCGCTCCTCGACGATCTCGCGCACCAGTCGGCGCTTGTCCTCGTCGTTGAGCCGGAGTCCGGCGTACAGACACTGCTGCACGGCGGCCTCGCAGCCCGCCCGGCTGAAGATGAACGTGATCGCGGGGAGCAGCCCCTCGTTGTCCAGCCGGTCGATGACCTCGGGCCGGCCGGGCGTCCAGATCCGGCCGCGCTGACGCCGCTCCCGCTCGCGGTCGGCCTCGCGCACCATCTTGCCCCGGCGGCGGTCGCGCGGGTTGTAGGTGCTCTGGCTCTCCTGCCGGGCGAGCCGGACCAGGTCCGGATTGACCTCGCGGCGTCCGGCCCCCCGGCCGCCGTGGTCGGTGGTCTCCTCGAAGAGGTCGTACATCTTGCGGCCGGCCATCACGTGCTGCCAGAGCGGCACCGGTCGGTGCTCGGAGACGATCACTTCGGTGTCGCCGCGCACGGTGTCCAGCCAGTCACCGAACTCCTCCGCGTTGGAGACGGTCGCCGACAGGGAGACCAGCGTCACCGACTCCGGAAGGTGGATGATCACTTCCTCCCACACCGCGCCCCGGAAGCGGTCGGAGAGGTAGTGCACCTCGTCCATGACCACGTAGCCGAGGCCGGACAGCGACTGGGAGCCCGCGTACAGCATGTTCCGCAGGACCTCGGTGGTCATCACGACCACCGGCGCCTCGGAGTTGACGCTGTTGTCGCCGGTCAGCAGACCGACCTTGTCCGCGCCGTACCGCTTGACCAGATCGGCGAACTTCTGGTTGGAGAGCGCCTTGATCGGCGTGGTGTAGAAGCACTTGCGCCCCTGCTCCAGGGCCAGGTGCACGGCGAACTCGCCGACGATCGTCTTGCCCGACCCGGTGGGGGCCGCGACCAGCACCCCCTTGCCCGCCTCAAGGGCCTGGCACGCCTCGATCTGGAACGGGTCCAGTCCGAACTCGTACATCTCCCGGAAGGGCCCGAGGGCCGTCGCCATCTCGGCCGCACGGGCGCGGGATGCCTGGTATCGCTCAGCTGGTGAGAGGTCCTCTGTCATCTTGGCTACGAGCCTACCCGTCACCTCTGACAGTCAGCCCGATCTTTAAATCCCCTTGGGCTTCCACCCGCCCGGCCCCGGTCAGCGCCCGGTGAGCACCCGTACGGCCCCCGGTACACAGGTGGCGGTGAGCGGCAGCGGCCCCAACGGTTCGCCGTCCGCGTACGCCGTGATCCCGGCCGCCGCCAGCTCGATCGAGGAGACCCGGTGCACGGTGACGGCGGGGTGGCTCAGATGCGTGCCCTTGTAGACCTTCGGGAACACCTTGAGCAGCTCGGTGCGGGTGCACTCGCCGACCACGGTCACGTCGAAGAGCCCGTCGTCCATCTCGGCGTCGGCGCAGATCCGCATGCCACCGCCGTACGTGGACCCGTTGCCTACGGCGATGAGCGTCGCCTCGATCTCGCGGACCTCTCCCCCGTCGAGCCGGGTCCGGTACGGGATCGGCTTGAAGGCGGCCAGTTCGGCGAGGATCGCGAGGTCGTACTTGAACCGGCCGCCGACGAAGCGCATCCGGTTGCCCCGGTCGTTGACCCGGGAGTCGAAGCCGGAGGCGAGGACGGAGCCGAACCAGCGCTCCCCGACCCGTCCGAGGTCGATGTCGCGGTGGCTGCCGTCCTTGAGCACCCGCGCGGCCAGCCGTCCGGCGGCGGCCGGGTCGCGGATCGGCAGATCCAGCGCGCGGGCGAAGTCGTTGCCGGTGCCGACGGCGATCACCCCGAGGGGGGTGCCGGTCCCGGCGACGGCCTGGAGGGCGAGGGACATGAGCCCGTCCCCGCCCACGGCTATCAGCGCCCCGGTCCCCGCGGCGACCGCCTCGCGGGCCCGGCGCAGGGCGTCGTCGGCATCCTCGCCCAGCACCGTACGGACGGAGAATCCGGCGTCCCGCAACGCGGAAGCGGCCGGCTGCGCGGCGTGCGCGCCCCGGCCGCGTCCCGCGGTGGGATTGACGAAGAGGGTGATCTCGCTGGTCACCCGCCGGACCCTACAAGGTCAGGTGATGTCGTCGTAACCGTTCAGCCGGTGCGATCCGGGCCCGTCCGCCTCACCGGAAGCCTGCCCCGGAAGCGCGGGGCGGGAGGAGGGAACGTTCTCCACGCTGCCGACGGGCTCGGGCGTCAGATCGAGATCCGACGCCTCGTCGTCGCTCAGCTCGGCATCGGGGTTGTTGCGGTTGCGCCGCTTGTCGTTCAGCAGGGAGAAGCCGACGGAGATGAAGTAGAGCACCGCGAGCGGCCCGGCGAGGAGCAGCATGGAGATGGGCTCGCCGCCGGGGGTCGCGATGGCCGCGAAGGCGGTGAGGCCGACGATCATGCCGCGCCACCAGCGCAGCATACGGACGCCCGTGAGAACCCCGGTCATGTTGAGGGCGATGAGCAGCAGCGGCAGCTCGAAGGCGAGACCGAAGACGATCACCATGCGGGTGATCAGGTCGAGGAAGTCGTCGAGCGGCAGGAGGTTCGTGACGTTGTCCGGCGTGAAGCCGAGCATGATCTCGGCCGTCTGCGGCAGGATCGTGTACGCGAGGTAGGCACCGGCGGTGAACAGCGGAACCCCTGCGGCCACGAAACCCAGGGAGTACCGCTTCTCCTTCTGGTGCAGGCCGGGAGCGACGAAGGCCCAGAGCTGGTACAGCCAGACAGGCGTGGCGAGGAGAACGCCCGCCATGAGGGAGACCTTCAGCGCGATGGTGAACGGCGAGAGCAGACCGTTGGTTGTCATCTCCGCGCACGGGCGGCCGTTGACCATCGTCTGGACGCCGTTCTTGCAGCCGACCGAGTCGAGGATCGGCTTCATCAGGAACTCGAAGATCTCCTTGTGGAAGAAGGCGGCTCCGATGACGGCGATCAGGATCGCCAGCACGGCCTTCAGCAGCCGGTTACGCAGCTCACGCAGGTGATCGAGGAGAGGCATCCGCCCCTCGTCGTCCTTCTCCTGCTTGCGGGCAGACTTGAGCAACCCACTTCCCTCGTCTCGTGCGGCTGTCGGCGGAGCGCGTCGGCGGTCAGCTCTGGGTGGTGGGCTTGGCCTCGTTGACCGGGCGGGAGCTGGTGACGTCTCCCGGCGCGGCCTGGATGGTGCGCGCGGTGGTGGACTGCGGGGGGACCGTGTCGTCGGCGACGGTCTCCGTGGTGGGCGTCGCGGTCGTCGCGTCGTCCTTCTTCATGGCCTTGGCCTCGCTCTTGAGGATGCGGGCCGACTTACCGAGCGAGCGCGCCATGTCGGGAAGCTTCTTGGCACCGAAGAGCAGCAGGATGACAGCGATGATCAGAACGATCTCGAGGGGCTTCAGATTGCCGATCATGTGCGACTTCCTTCTCACTGAGGCGGCTGGTGGGTGGGCTCGCTACCCGTTCGACCGGGCATACGTCCGATCGTTGCGCTTGGCAGCGATCGTAACCCGCAGGGGTAAACGCGAGGCAATGCCCGTGCGTACTCCGGCTTGCGGCCCGCACCTCCCTGCCTGGGCCGACCCCTGCAGCGTACCCCCCGGTGCCGGCGAACATCAGGCCCCGGGCCCGTTATCGCAGGCCGTCGCCGGTGGCCGCGAGGCGGGTGGCGGCCCGTTCGAGGTCCTCCGACGCCCGGTTGATGCGCTCGGTGGTGTCGGTGACCTGTCGGCCGAGCCGCTGGGCCTCGACGAAGACCTTGATGCCGAGCACACCGAGCACGGCGATGCCCAGGAATCCGAGGGCGATGGCGAGCATGGGCCAGAACATTCGGCGGTCCCTCTTCCTACGGGCTTCCTACGGGGCTTCCGACGGGTGCTACAGGGCGGTGTGCAGGCGCAGGGTGCGTACGCCGCCGCCGGTGAGCAGTTCGATGATGCGCTCCCCCGCGGGCTTACGGACCGAGGCGCCGCACTCGGGGCAGGTGAAGGTGTAGAAGGTGGTGCGGCTGGTGGCGCCGATGGCCAGGCGCAGGGCCGCGGCGGCCAGCTCGAAGCGCCCGCGGCAGTCGGGGCAGGCGGCCCGGAAGCGTACGGCGGCGGCCACCGGCACCGGGACGGGTCCGGTGCCGGGCGGGGGCGCCGGGCGTATCCCGGTGGCGGGCAGAGCCTCCGGGCGGACCCCGGTGGCGGCCGGGAACAGGGGCGTCCGGTTCATCGTCGTCTCCCTTCCCCCGGGTCTCAGAGTGCGTCCTCGTAGGCGGCGAGCGCCTCGCAGGCGGCCTCGCGGGCGCTGTCCGCGAGCTCCGGCGGGGTGACGATGCGTCCGTCGCCGCCGAGGCGCAGGGCGAGCCGGCGCAGCGAGGCCGGGTCCGGGGTGCGCAGGGTGATGCGCAGGCCGCCGTCGGGGAGTTCTTCCGCACTGTCGTGCGGGTAGTACTCGGCGACCCAGCGGCCGCCGGTGCCGACCTCGATCACGACCTCCGGGTCCTCGGCGGCGGGTTGGACCAGCCCGGCGGACAGGTCGCGCAGCTCCAGCTCGGGCGGGGCGGCGGGGGCGTCGAGGAGGCGGATCTCGGCGACCCGGTCCAGCCGGAAGGTCCGGCGGGCCTCGGAGAGCCGGCACCAGCCCTCCATGTAGGTGTGGCCGACGGCGAAGAGCCGGATCGGGTCGACCTCGCGCTCGGTGAGTTCGTCGCGGGCGGGCGAGTAGTAGCGCAGCCAGAGCCGGCGGCGCTCGGAGATGGCCCGGTCGACGTCGGCGAAGACGCCGCCCTCGGCCTCGAAGGTCACCGAGAGCCGGGAGCTGGCCGCGCCGGACTCGCCTGCGGCCGTCTCCAGCTTGGCGGTGGCGCGGACGAGGGCGTCCCGGTCGCTCTCGCGCAGGCCGGGCAGGGTGGCGACGGCGCGGGCGGCGACGAGCAGCGCGGTGGCCTCGTCGGCGGCGAGCCGGAGCGGCTCGGCGACGTCGTCCGGGTTGTGCCACCAGATGCGGTCGCCGTCGGTGTCGATGTCGAGGAGGTCGCCGCCGCGGAAGCTGGTGCCGCACATGGGCAGGACGTCGAGGTCCGAGATCAGCTCGTCCTCGGTGATCCCGAAGGCCCGTGCCACGTCCTGGACGTGGGCGCCGGGGCGTTCACGCAGATACGTCACCAGGGACAGCATCCGGCGGGTCTGGTCGATCGCGTTCGTGGCCATCGTGTCGGCTCCCCTAGTCCTTGGCCACGGCGCGGAGCCGGTCCACCACATCGGCCCGCAGATCGGCGGGTTCCTCCACGACTACGTCCGGGCCGAACTCGACGAGCCAGGCGTCGAGGCCGTGTCCGTACGGGATCTCCAGCTCGTCCCAGCCGTCGCCGCGGTCCCGTACGGCGGTGGCGCGCGAGCGCAGCGGGTAGCCGGCTCCGGCGCGCAGCCTGATCCGGGCGGTACGGGTCGCGGTCTCGCCGGCCCAGCTCTCGACGGTCTCGCGGACGGTCACCACGTCGGGCACCTCGGCGCTGAAGGCCCCGGCGCGGGAGCGGACCGTGCCGGTGATGCGGGAGAGCCGGAAGACGCGTTCGGCACCCCGCTCGCGGTCCCAGCCCGCCAGATACCAGTGGCCGCGCCAGCATTCGAGGGTCCAGGGTTCGACCTGGCGCTGCTCGGGCCGGGCGGAGTTGGCCTTGCGGTAGTCGAAGGTGACGGGGCGGCGGTCGCGGCAGGCCAGCATGAGGGGTTCGAAGGCGGCCTCGTGGACGGGGATGCGGGGTTCGAGGGCGCTGTGGACCTCGTAGGCGTCCTCGGTCTCGGGCATTCCGGCGGCGCGCAGCTTCTGGAGTGCACCGCTGGCGGCCCCGGCGAGGCGGGCCTGCTGCCAGACCTTGGCGGCGAGGCCGAGGGCGGCGGCCTCCTCGGCGTCCAGGGTGATGGGGGGCAGCCGGTTGCTGTCGCGGCGGGCCAGGTAGCCGGTGTCGCCGTCGAGGTTCTCGACGGTCTCGATGACGAGGCCGAGTTCGCGCAGATCGTCCTTGTCACGCTCGAACATCCGGTTGAAGGAGTCGTCGGAGCCCGCTTCGAGGTACGCCTCGATGGATCCGCGGAGTTCGCGCTTGCTGAGGGGGCGCCGCGTCCCCAGCAGGCACAGCGCGAGGTTCATCAACCGCTCGGCCTTGGCAATCGCCATCGACGCCCTTTCTCCGGTGCTCTACGACGGTCGACCGTACCGCCCCGGGGTGTGGGGATCCAAAGCCGGGCCGTCGTCCGGAGGGCGGGGACGGGCGCTCCGGACAGCCGTGAGGGCCCCCGC
>NZ_JBHXJG010000264.1:0-9670 GCF_042723425.1 Streptomyces sp. NPDC058375
CTCATGGTTCGCTCCAACGTGGATCAGCGGACAAGGCCGGAAAGCCCGTCCGGCGACTCCCCCGGAGGTCGCCGGACGGGCTGGGGCCGCCAATCTAACGCCGCGGCCGCCGGGAGAATCCGTCTGCCCCCCGACGCGACGGATTCCTACTGATGAGAGTGCAGTGGGGGGATAAACGAACGATGAACGCCCTGTCAGGGGCACCCTTGGTCCATGCGCTGCGGGGACAGGAGGCTGCGAACTTCCGCCGCTTCCTGCGAGCCGTGGTTCTCGAAGATCGTCAGGGCTTCGACCCAGCACGCATGCCCCCGGTCCACTTGGCCCAGAAGCTTGAGGGCCTTGCCCAGGACGGTCAGCACGGTCGCGCGGCGCCACTCCCCGCCGATGCCCCGGAGTGCGATGGCCTGCTCGGCATGCGCGGCAGCCTGAGCCGAACGGCCGGCGAGAAGGTGTAGTTCAGCCAGTCGGAAGTGCGTCATCCCTTCCCAGAGCGGCTGACGACTCTCATGGAAGATGTCCAGGGCTTCGGAGAGTTGGGTGAGCGCCTCATCCAGCTCTCCCGCCTGGGTGAGGGCGATTCCCAGGGCGTAGCGCCCGTTCGCCAGACGCAGACTCAGCCCCTGACGGTCGTATATGTCGACCCCTTGCCGGGCAAGGGTCACCGCGCCGCCCGTCCGGCCCATGGCCAGCTGTGCCCGCGACAGGTTGCAGAGGGCGCTCGCTTCGCTCGGCCAATTGCCGTCGCTCCTGAAACTTGCGATCGCCACCTGCAGGTACTTCTCCGCCTCCGCGTAGCGGCCTTGGTAGACCGCGATGAAGCCGCGGGTGTTGGCCGCGTACCCGCCTGGAATCGGATCCTCGTTGGCCTCGGAGAGGGCCATGGCCTTCTCGGCCTCTTCCTCGGCTTCGTCGAACCGGCCCGCGAAGTGGAAGACGTTCGTCAGGGCAGTGCGAGCCCTGCCCTCGGCATGGACATCGCCTGTACGGACCGCGGCGGCGAGCACGGCCTGAGCGGCCACCTCGTACCGCCGGGAGTTGGCCCCGGATTCAGGCAGGTCCTTTGCGGCCAGCAGGAGGTCGGCCGCCCGCCGCAAGGAAGCCGAGTCGGTGCACTGGTGGGCGCAAGCCAGGACGCACTCCGCCTCCGCGTGAATCCAGTCCAGCGCTGGGCCCCGCTGCTGGAACACCAGCCCGGGCTGATCGACGCGCGCCAGGTGGTCCACCAGCCGGTCCCCCGGCCGCTCCAGCGCATACACCCCCGCAGCCGTCGCCAGATAGAAGTCCAGCAGCCGCGACAACGCCGACTCCCGCTCCACCGCCCGCTCGTCCCGCTCCGCGCACGCACGCGCGTAGAGGCGCACCAGGTCGTGGTAGCGGTAGCGGCCCGGGGCCGCGGACTCCACCAGGCTCGTGTCGACCAGGGCCTCCAGGAGGTCCTCCGCCGCGTGCGGGTCCAGGTTCAGCAGGGCGGCCGCCGCGGCCAGGGAGATGTCCGGGCCGTCCGCGAGGCCCAGGAGGCGGAACGCGCGGGCCTGGGCCGGTTCCAGTTGGCCGTAGCCGAGTTCGAACGTGGCCTTCACCGCGAGGTCCCCCGCCTGGAGCTCGTCCAGCCGGCGCCGCTCGTCCGCGAGCTTCGCGGCCAGGACCGACACCGTCCAGGTGCGGCGCGCCGCCAGGCGGGAGGCGGCGATGCGGATGGCCAGGGGCAGGAAGCCGCACGCGGCCACCACGTCCAGGGCCGCCTCCCGCTCCGAGCCCACCCGCTCCCCGCCCACGATCCGGGTGAAGAGCTGGAGCGCCTCCTCGGGCGACATCACGTCCAGGTCCACCAGATGCGCCCCGGCCAGGTCCACCATCCGCACCCGGCTCGTCACCAGCGCCGCGCACCCCGGCGTACCGGGCAGCAGCGGGCGGATCTGGGCGGCGTCGTGGGCGTTGTCGAGGAGGATCAGGATGCGGCGGCCGTCCAGCGTCGAGCGGTACAGCGCGGCCCGCTCGTCCAGCGTGTCCGGGATCGCCGAGTCCGCCGTACCGAGGGCGCGCAGGAACGAGCCGAGGACCGTCTCCGGGTCGGCCGCCCGCGCCCCCGCGCCTTGGAGGTCGACGTACAACTGCCCGTCCGGAAAGTGCCGGCGGGCCTGGTGGGCGACGTGCACGGCCAGTGTCGTCTTGCCTACGCCCCCGATGCCGGCCACCGCCGAGACCGCCATGACCGAGCCCTCCGCCGTGGCCAGCCGGCTGCCCAGTTCCGATACGAACGCGGACCGGCCGGTGAAGTCGGGCACGGTGGCCGGGAGCTGCGCCGGCCTCAACGGCGCGGGCGCGGGGGCCGGTTCGTCCGCCGGGCGGGCCAGCTCCTCGTCGGCGCGCAGGATCCGCTGCTGGAGCTGGGCCAGTTCGGGGCGCGGGTCCACCCCCAGCTCCTCCGCGAGGAGGCGGCGGGTGTCCGCGTACACCGCGAGCGCCTCCGCCTGCCGGCCGCTCCGGTACAGCGCCACCATCAGCAGCTCACGCAGCCGCTCCCGCAGCGGGTGCGCCGCGGTGAGCGCGGTCAGCTCGGAGACCGCCTCCGCGTGGCAGCCCACCTCCAGGTCCAGGTCGAGCCGCGTCTCGGTGAGCTGGAGTCGCCACTCCTCCAGCCGGGTCCGCTGGTTGTCCGCGTACGGGCCGGGAACGGAGGCCAGCGCCTCGCCGTCCCACAGGCCCAGCACCTTGTTGATCAGGGTGCGCGCCTGGCACCGGTCCCCGGCCGCCCGCGCCTTCTCCGCCTCGGCCGCCAGGTCCTGGGCCAGGGTGAGATCCAGCGCGCCCCGGTCGATCCGGATCGCGTACCCGCCCGACTCGCTCACCAGCGTGTCCTGGCCGAGGATCTTGCGCAGCCGGGAGGCGTACGTCCGGATCGTGGCCAGCGCCTGCGAGGGCGGGTCCTCGCCCCAGAACGCGTCGATCAGCTCGCCCGCGGTGGCCGTCCGCCCCTCGCGCAGCAGCAGCGCGGTCAGCAGGGCGCGCTGCTGGGGCGAGCCGGAGGAGAGCAGCTCCGAGCCCCGCCAGGTCCGTACGGGGCCGAGCACGGTGAACCTGAGGGCG
This sequence comes from Streptomyces sp. NPDC058375, assembly GCF_042723425.1. Taxonomy (NCBI): domain Bacteria; kingdom Bacillati; phylum Actinomycetota; class Actinomycetes; order Kitasatosporales; family Streptomycetaceae; genus Streptomyces; species Streptomyces sp. NPDC058375. The sequence continues at coordinate 3,088 of NZ_JBHXJG010000264.1, forward strand.
TCCGCCGTACCCGGTTTCTCCGGAGCACGCTGCTCCGGTACGCGCACGCGTGGCCCGCTGTCACGGTCCATTGATGCCCCCTGTCCTGCTCGCCTGCCGGTCCCGCTCGTCTGCGGATCCTGCCGGTGGTGCCCGCGTCCGCATGTCCGCCGTGCGCCGAAGTGCGGTGTGCATCCGGATGGCGCGGTACCGCTGGTATCGCGCTCAACAGTCTGCCTTGTCCCGGGCGGACTCGTCAGCAGTGGGTGACGCTCTGCACAAGCCCTCGACAACGATTCGGGAACCGTGCCCCGTGCCCTCCCCGTCGCGAATGCGCGCACGCTTGCTGACGGGTCGTCAGATCGGCGCTACCGTGGAACGCACCTGCACCGCCCTCTCACCCGCCTGGACACCGCCGTCGGCTACGACAGGGACGAGATCAAGCTGGAGATCATCACCTACGAGCAGATGCGGCCCGGCTCCTTCTCGGTCCCGGACCGGCTCACCGACATGGACGTCAACCACGTTCAGTCCGCGCTCTGTTTCCCGACCTTCCCGCGGTTCTGCGGCCAGACGTTCACCGAAGCCAAGGACCGCGAGCTGGGGCTCCTCGGGGTGCGCGCGTACAACGACTGGATGGTGGAGGAGTGGTGCGGCCCCGAGGCGCACGGCCGCCTCATCCCGCTCACCCTCGTCCCGCTGTGGGACGCGGAACTCGCCGCCGCCGAGGTACGGCGCAATGCCGCGCGGGGCGTGCGCGCCGTCGCGTTCTCCGAGATACCTCCCCATCTCGGGCTTCCGTCCATACATACGGACGACTGGGATCCGTTCCTCGCGGCCTGCGACGAGACGGGCACCGTGATCGCCATGCACATCGGCTCCTCGTCGAGGATGCCGTCCACCTCCGCCGACGCCTCGCCCGCCGTCGGCTCCACCATCACCTTCGCCAACTGCTGCTTCTCGATGGTCGACTGGCTGATGAGCGGCAAGTTCGAGCGCTTCCCCAACCTGAAGATCATGTACGCGGAGGGGCAGATCGGCTGGATCCCGTACATCCTGGAACGCGCCGACGTGGTCTGGGAGGAGAACCGGGCCTGGGGCGGTGTCGCCGAGAAGGTCCACCGGCCGCCGTCCGAGCTGTTCGCCGAGCATGTCTACGGCTGTTTCTTCGACGACGCCTTCGGGCTGAAGAACCTCGACGCGATCGGCGTCGGCAACGTCCTGTACGAGACGGACTACCCGCACTCCGACTCCACCTGGCCCCGCTCCCGCGAGGTCGGCGAGGAGCAGATGGGCCACCTCGCCCCGGACGTCGTCGACCGGATCGTCCGCGGCAACGCCATCGAGCTGCTGGGGCTCACGGAGGACGGGCTCTGGGCGGGCCCGTGAGCCTCGGTCCGTACAGGGAGGAGACCGTGACCCCCTCCCCGTACGGGCGGCCGCGTCAGGCCTTCACCACCGGCTCCTGGAGCTCCGTCACCCACGCGCTCCGGTCCGCCGGGCACTCCAGGTTGACCTCGCGGCTGTATCCGGTGGAGCGGTAGCCGTTGGCGTCCAGCCAGCGGGCCAGGGTGTGGGTCGCCGGCAGGACGTCGTCCATCGCGCCCCGGTGCACGATCGTCGCCGCCTCGAACGCCGGCAGCTCCACCACCCGCACCCCCGTGTCCCCGACCGCGCCCACCGGGGCCGACACGGTCACCCCGGCGTGCACGACGATCGCGCCGCCGCCCCCGGGCGCGTCCTCGTACCGGGCGATCCCGGGACCGGTGGGCCGGACGCCCGCGCCCTCCAGGAGCGGGAAGAGCCGCTCGTACAGCGGGCCGATCACCGGCCCGATGTCCTCCGGCTGGTAGCTCGCGGCCGTCCCGGTCAGCTCGGCCACCCGGACCGCCGGAACGGTCTTGATCACAACGTCGTCGGCAGGCATGTGCCCCTCGCTCTCGATCGACCGGAGCCTCGCCTCGACCCGGGCCAACCGCGCCCTCGCCGCTGCCGCCGCCTCCGCCAGCTCCGCCCGCCGCAGTCGCAGCATGCCGCGCAGCTCCTCCGGGCCCACCTGCTCGTCCAGGACCGCCCCCACCTGCTGGAGCGTGAAGCCGAGATCCTTGAGCGCGATGATCCGGTTGAGCCGCGCGAGCTGGGCCGCGCCGTAGAAGCGGTAGCCGGTGGCGGGGTCGGTGCGGTCCGGGCGCAGCAGCCCGATGGCGTCGTAATGACGCAGCATCCGGGGCGACACCCGCCCGTACCGGGCGAAATCTCCGATGGTGAACATGTGGCTCCCACTGCACCCCTTCACACGGGGTCAAGGTCAAGCGTCGCCGGGGCGGACGCCGCATCAGGGGCACGGCCTGACATCGCCCGCCCCGCTGTCAGTCGAGGGTCTCGGCCGCCTTGGTCATCGGCCCTTCCGCGTCGCCGGTATTGATCGTTCCCGCAGGTTCGAACAGGAGGATCGCGGTCTCCTCCTCGGCCACGGGGCAATGTTCGACTCCACGGGGAACCACGAACAACTCGCCGGGTTCCAGCACCACATCGGCATCCCTGAGCTGGATGGTGAGCCGCCCGGTGATGACCAGGAACAGTTCATCGGTGTCCTCGTGGGTGTGCCAGACGAACTCCCCCTTCAGTTTGGCCAGCTTGACGTCGTAGTCGTTGAGAACAGCCACCTTCTTCTGCGACCACAACTCGCTGAACTGCGACAACTTGTCGGCGAGGTTGACAGGAACAGCAGCAGACCTGGACATGTGCGTAACCCTTCCCCAAGGCCGGGCAACCGGGAGCGACCTCGCAGGTCCTCCGGCCGGCGTCACGAGCCTGCCGCGTCCGGACTTCGCCGGTCTTGTACGTTCCTGACATGACCGGAGCCCGACCCCGTACGTCCATCAGCGCCTGGAGGCCACCGGTTCCGGGGATCACCGAGGTCTTCCACGCACACTTCACCGACCACGCGTACCCGGCCCACACCCACGACACGTGGGACCTGATGATCCTCGACGACGGCTCGGTCGACTTCGCACTCGACCGCCACCGTCACGGGGCGACCGCCGGCGCCGGGGTCCTCCTGCTGCCTCCGGGCGTCCCCCACGACGGCCGGACCGTCACGACGTCGGGCTTCCGCAAGCGCAACCTCTACCTCGATGACTCCGTACTCCCGCAGCGTCTGGCCGGCCGTGCGGTGGACGCCCCGGTCTTCAGCGACATGCTGCTGCGCCGGCGGATCGACCAGCTGCACGCCGCTCTCGTCCACGCCGGAGACGGGTTCGAAGCGGAGTCCCGCCTCTCGTTCATCCGTGAACGGCTCCTCTCCCACCTCGACGCGCTCCGGCCCCGCACGCCGGGGCACGAGGCGAACCGGCTTGCCGCCGGGCTGCGGGAACTACTGGACTCACGGATCCGCGTCGGCATATACCTGCACGAGGCCGCCGCCGTCCTCCATGCCCACCCCACCCACCTGATCCGCTGCTTCAAGCAGACCTATGGCCTGCCGCCGCACGCCTACCTCACCGGCAGGCGCATCGAACGAGCACGTCGGCTCCTCCTCGACGACCACCGGCCCGCCGACGTCGCCGCGACCGTGGGATTCCACGACCAGGCCCACCTGAACCGGCACTTCACCCGCCACGTCGGCACGACACCCGCGCGGTACCGGCGCACGCGCACCGGTCCTTCTGGCGCAACGTCTCCCTGACCCGGCGCCGGGCACCTCTTCACGCGGGGGCGAAGGCGTACGTCGCCGGGGCGGGCCCCGGACCGTATACAGGCAGGAGCCCCGTATACAGGCAGGAGCCCCGTTCCTCCGCCGAAGCGGGGGAGCGGGGCTCCTTGGGTACTGCTATGTACGGCCGCGATCGACCGACCCGGGCAACTAGGCCGGGGTGACGTTCTCAGCCTGCGGGCCCTTGGGCCCCTGAGTGACGTCGAAGTTCACGACCTGGTTCTCCTCGAGGGAGCGGAACCCGGACGCGTTGATCGCGGAGTAGTGAACGAAGACATCCGGGCCGCCGCCGTCCTGGGCGATGAAGCCGAAGCCCTTTTCAGCGTTGAACCACTTGACGGTTCCGGTAGCCATAAGCCCTCCTTGGGCCAAAGGGTTGCCCTGCTCCAGAACCTGCAAACAAGTCTGAAAACTACAAAAGCCTGCGGGTTACATGCTCCGCAGGCTCTGTACTGCAAGGGAAACCAAACTGCAACTTGCGGGCGAGCCTAGCACGCAGTCTCTGGAGAGCGGTAGAGGGAAAGATCACTTCACCCGAAGGTTTGACGACCCCCGTCGGGCGTCCGGCGGGAGGGTCGCCCGAGGGCCCCCGGAAGGGGGCGCGGAGTCGAGTGCGGGCGGGGCGCGGAGTCGAGTGCGGGCGGGGCGCGGAGCGGAGTGCGGGCGGGGCGCGGGACGGGGCGTGCGGCCCCGGTGGTGCTCACGGCCGGCTGCGGGTCTAGCCTCGCGATGTGGACAATTCAACCGTCTCCCCCCGCGAAGGCGACGACGACCGTCGCAGCCGGCCCCGCGTCGGCCACATCCAGTTCCTGAACTGCCTCCCCCTCTACTGGGGTCTGGCGCGGACCGGAACCCTGCTCGACCTGGAGCTCTCCAAGGACACCCCGGAGCGGCTCAGCGAGCAGCTGATCAGGGGGGACCTGGACATCGGCCCGGTCACCCTCGTGGAGTACCTGCGCAACGCCGACGACCTGGTGGCCTTCCCCGACATCGCGGTCGGCTGCGACGGGCCCGTCATGTCCTGCGTGATCGTCTCCCAGCTCCCGCTGGAGCAGCTCGACCGGGCCCGGGTCGCCCTCGGCTCCACCTCGCGCACCTCCGTACGGCTGGCGCAGCTGCTGCTCGCCGAGCGCTACGGCGTCCGGCCCGACTACTACACCTGCCCGCCCGACCTGGGCCTGATGATGCAGGAGGCGGACGCCGCCGTCCTCATCGGCGACGCCGCGCTGCGCGCCAACCTGCACGACGCCCCGCGCCTCGGGCTCCAGGTCCACGACCTGGGCCAGATGTGGAAGGAGTGGACGGGGCTGCCGTTCGTCTTCGCCGTCTGGGCGGCCCGCAAGGACTTCCTCGCCGCGCACCCCGAGCGGACCGCCCAGGTCCACGAGGCGTTCCTGGCCTCCCGGGACCTCTCCCTGGAGGAGGTCACCAAGGTCGCGGAGCAGGCGGCCCGCTGGGAGGCCTTCGACGCGGAGGTGCTGGAGCGGTACTTCACGACCCTGGACTTCCGCTTCGGCCCGGACCAGCTGGCCGGCGTCCGCGAGTTCGCCCGCCGTACGGGCCGGGACACCGGATACCCGGCCGACGTCCATGTGGAGCTGCTCGGCGGCTGAAGCCGGCGGCCGCACCCGGGAAAGGAGGGAATTCCCCTTTCCCGTTCCCGGGCCACCCGGATACGCCCGCCGGCTACGGAAAGGCGGGCGGCGCAACAACACATTCGCGCCTTTCCCCGGGGCGAAAAGATCCCCTCCTGACCGGAGAAGGGGGAATGGTCCGGCCGTTTCCCGGTGACCACGCCGGGGGCGCCCCCTAGGCTTCGGTCCGGGTCCGGACCGTCCGCAGGGATTCCGGAGCGTCCACCGGGATTGCCGTCCACGGGTTTCACCGTCCGCAGGGTTCACAGGGGGAGGCCATATGCAGCCGCTGGAAGCGGGCGAACCGCACACCATCGGTGCCTACCGGCTGCTCGGCAGGCTCGGCGCGGGCGGCATGGGCCGGGTCTATCTCGGCCGCAGCGCGGGCGGCCGTACGGTCGCCGTCAAGGTGGTCCACCCCCACTTCGCCCTCGACGAGCAGTTCCGCGCCCGGTTCAGGCGCGAGGTGGAGTCCGCCCGGCGCGTCGGCGCCCAGTGGACGGCCCCCGTACTGGACGCCGACCCGGACGCCCCGGTGCCCTGGGTGGCCACCGGTTACGTCGCAGGTCCCCCGCTCTCCCAGGCGATCACCGAGCACGGCCCGCTGCCCGAGCACGCGGTACGCACCCTGGGCGCGGGTCTCGCCGAGGCCCTCGCGGCCGTCCACGACCAGGGCATCGTCCACCGCGACGTGAAGCCCTCCAACGTGCTGCTCGCCCTCGACGGCCCCCGCCTCATCGACTTCGGCATCGCCCGGGCCCTCGGCGCGAGCGTCTCGCTCACCTCCTCCGGGGTCTCCGTCGGCTCGCCCGGCTACATGGCGCCCGAGCAGATCCGCGGCCGGGACGTCTCCGGCGCGGCCGATGTCTTCTCGCTGGGCGCGGTCCTCGCGTACGCGGCGACGGGCGCGGCCCCCTTCCCGGGCGACTCCTCGGCCGTACTCCTCTACAAGGTGGTCCACGAGGAACCCGAGCTGGGCGACCTGGAGGGCGAGCTGCGCGAGGTGGTCGCGGGTTGCCTCGCCAAGGACCCGGCGGCCCGGCCCGGCCCGGCCGACCTCGCCCGGGCGCTGGCTCCCGGCGGGGCGGCCGCGATGGTGGCGGCAGGCTGGCTGCCGGGCGGCCTGGTGCGCGAGGTCAGCCGGGCGGCGGTGGCGCTGCTGGACCTGGAACCGCAGGACGCGCCGGTGCAGTCGGGGCCGGTGCCGTTCAGCAGCGCCTCGCTGGGGGCGGGGGCCGGGCCCCGGCCCTGGCCC
>NZ_JBHXJG010000265.1:0-9618 GCF_042723425.1 Streptomyces sp. NPDC058375
ACCAGGGCGGCGGCGTAGGCGCCGACGCCGAGGAAGGCGACGTATCCGAGGTCGAGGAGGCCGGCGAGGCCGACGACGACGTTGAGGCCGAGTGCCACGGTCGCGAAGATGAGGATGTTCGCGCCGATGAGGGCGTACTGCTCGTTCTGCTGGGTGAAGGGGAAGCAGAACGCCGCGACGAGTGCGGCGGCCAGGGTGACGTTGCGGTGCTTGGTGGTCAGCCGGGTGATGCGGGCGATGAGCCCGGCCCGGGTGAGAGCCGCGAAGCCGAACGCGACGCTGATGAGGTAGCCGATGAACAGCTGGGCGTACTCGGTGTCGATGCCGTACGTGAAGACGTAGAGGGCGACGCCGAAGGCTCCGGCGATGATGAGGATCTCGGCCCAGTTGGGGAGTTCCTTGGCACGTCGGATCTCGCGGGGGTTGGAGCCGAGGCGGATGTAGCGCCAGAGCGGGTAGACGACTGCACCGGTGATGATGCTGAGGCCGATGAAGGTCGGCCAGCTGAACTGGGGCAGGGACGCCTTGGTCTGGCGGTCGAGTGGCAGTCCGAGGGCAGCGATCACGGTGAGAAGTGAGACCGCCATGGCGACGAAGCCGCCAGGTTCGAGGTTGGCCAGGCCGCCGAGTTCCACGGCGATGGCGATGGTGGTGAACCAGGTGGTGGCGAAGGTGCCGAGGGCGACGAGGAAAGTCGAGTTGTTGCTCTGGGCGGGGTTGATCCAGCCCAGCCCTCGTACGCCGTATCCGGCGGTGGCGAAGAGAAGGGTGAGTACCGCGCTGATGAGGGTGAGGACCTGGAGGCCGCCGGGGTACCCGTAGACGGTGAGGTTGCCGGGGAAGGCGTCCGTGTAGGTCCATGCGAGGAAGGTGGAGGCGACTGTGAGCGCTGCGCCGGCGACGGTGGCCGCGCGGGCGGCTGCCGTGGGGATCGCGATGACCGGGGTCGTCTCGGTGGTGTTGATCGTCATGGTCATCACGCCCGATCCGCGACGCGTTCGCCGAGCAGGCCCTGGGGGCGTACGAGGAGGACGATGATGAGGAGGGCGAAGGCCCATACGTCCTTCCAGGCGCCGCCGCCGAAGAGTTCCATGCCGGGGACTTCGCTCATGTAGCCGGTGGCGAGAGCTTCGGCGACGCCGAGGACGATGCCGCCGAGCATGGCGCCGTAGATGTTGCCGATGCCGCCGAGGACGGCCGCGGTGAAGGCCTTGAGGCCCATGATGAAGCCCATGCGGAAGCCGATCTGGCCGTTCTTGAGCCCGTAGGCGACGGCGGCGACGGCGGCGAACGCGGCACCGATGGCGAAGGCCATGACGATGATGCGGTCGGTGTTGATGCCCATGAGCTTGGCGGTGTCGGGGTCCTGCGAGGTGGCCTGCATGCCGCGGCCGGAGCGGGTCTTGGAGACGAAGAGGCCGAGGGCGAGCATGCACAGGGGGGCGACGATGAGGACGAAGACGTCGCCGCGCTGGATGGTGGCCCCGAGGACGTCGAAGGCCTCACCTTCGAACTGGGGGAAGGAGCGGTCCTTCGTGGCGTTGGGGTACCACATCCAAACCGCTTGCTGGAGGGCGAGGGAGAGCCCGATGGCGGTGATGAGTGGTGCCAGGCGTGGTCCGCCGCGCAGGGGCCGGTAGGCGAAGCGTTCGGCGGCCATGCTGATGGCGACGGCGGCTATGACACCGCCGACGATCATGAGGGGTATCGCAGCGATGAGGGAGAATCCGGACGGAAGCCCGAGGTAGACCGTGAGGGCTCCGAAGCCCCCGATCATGAAGATCTCGCCGTGTGCGAAGTTGATGAGCTGGATGATTCCGTAGACCATCGTGTAACCGATCGCGATGAGACCGTACATCGCGCCGAGGATGAGTCCGTTGGCCAGCTGTTGCGGCAGTTCGTTCACCGCAGGGCCTCCGTGGAGTGGTTCGGATATGGCACCGCGCGGGAGGGCTCGTAACGCTCCCGCGCGGTCTGGTTGCTTTGTGTGAGGGGTGGCGGGCGGCCGCCCGGCCGGTGGTTACTCGACGGTGCCGCTGGTCTTGGAGACCCACTTGCCGCCGGTGACCTGGTAGGCGGTCATCAGGGTGTTGGTGGTGTCGCCGAACTCGTCGAAGGAGACGGGGCCGGTGACGCCCTCGAACTTGACCTTGTCCATGGCCTCGAGGACCTTGGCGCGGCCGTCGTCCGCGGGGATCTTGCCGTCGTTGTCGGCGGCGACGATCTTGACGGCCTCGATGATGGCCCAGGTGGCGTCGTAGGTGCCGCCGCCGTAGGCCTCGTAGGCGTCCTTGTAGCCGGCCGTCTTGTAGTCCGCGATGAACTTCTTGGCGGATTCGAGCTCCTCGACGGGCTTGCCGACGGAGGTGGCGATGTCGCCCTCGGACTTCTTGTTCAGCTTGATGAAGTCGGCGCTGTACATGCCGTCACCGCCCATGAGCGGGATCTTGACGCTGTCCTTGATCTGCTGGCTCAGGGGGGCGCCGGCGGGGTACTCGCCGCCGTAGTAGACGGCCTTGGCGCCGGAGCTCTTGACCTTGGTGGCGACGGAGTTGAAGTCGCGGTCCTCGGGGTTCACGTGGTCGGTGCCGACGATTTTGCCGCCGAGCTCGGTGAACGTCGCCTTGAAGGAGGCGGCGAGACCGGCGCCGTAGGGCTTCTGGTCGTCGATGAGGTAGACGTCCTTGATCTTCGCGGTCTCGAAGAGGTACTTGGCCGCGAAGGCGCCCTGGATCTGGTCCGTGGTGGCGGTGCGGAAGTAGGAGGCGTAGGGGCGCTTCTTGTCGCCCTTCTTCCAGTCGTTGCCCTGGGTCAGCTCGGTGCCGGTGTTGGCCGGGGAGACCTGGGTCAGCTTGGCGTCGTTGAGCGGCTTCTGCATCGACTGGGCGACGCCGGAGTTCAGCGGGCCGACGACACCGAGGACCTCTTTGGTGTCGATGAGCTTGACGGCGTTCTGCTGGCCGACGGAGGGCTGTGCCTGGTCGTCGAGGGCCTGGAGCTTGAAGGTGACGCCGGGGACGGTCTTGTCCTTGTTGGCCGTGTTGACGGCGAGTTCGGCGGAGTTCTTGATGCCGAGGCCGAGGGCGGACAGGTCGCCGGTCAGGGGGGCGTCGAGGCCGATGACGACCGTCTGGTTGCCGCCGCCGCCGTCGCTGCTGTTGTTGCTGTCGTCGCGCGAACCGCAGGCGGTGAGCGTCAGTGCTCCGGTGGTGAGCACTGCGGTGAGTATGAGCAAAGAACGGTGTCGCACGAGAGGGTCCTTTCCCTGGCGCGGCGCTCCTCGGGCATGAGGTGCCGTGATCATCGCCGGGCCGTACTGGGGTGGTACAGGGCCGTGCAGCAGACGCGCCCGGCGGCGCGGTGACTGGCCGTGACTCTAAGCGCAGGCGGGGGCCATAGGGATGGGTCGGCTGCGGATGTGACTCTCTTGTTATGCCCTTGAGCAAGGCTTGAGGTTCCTGTGAGGGGATGTGCGGGTTTCGCCTGGACTGGGCATTGCCCACATGGTGAGAACGCGCAGCTCTGCTAAGGGGCTTGGGGTGATCTTGGTGCTGTCGCGCGGGCCGGGGCGCGAGGGTGGCGGGGGAGGTGGGCCGGGGTGCGGGAGGGTGGGGGTGCCGGGCTTTTCGTGCATTGCGCAAACGTTACGCAGTGTTACATGTGTGGGATATGTGTGCTGCGCTGCGGGGCCGGTGTCGCTGTTGAAGCAGGTCATGGAACGGGTGCGGCCGTCAAGGGTGTTGACCGTGCGTTTCCATCAACTTCCGGTGACCGCATCGGATATGGGGATGGGCGATCCGGAATGCGGTGCGGTCGCAGACGGCGAACGGCCCGCCGGTGGAGGCCGGCGGGCCGTTCGCGTGCTGTGACGGGGTCAGCCCGCTTCGGGCTTGGGGGCGTCGCGCAGCAGGCAGGTGAGGCGTGCGGTGCAGACCCGCTTGTCCTGTTCGTCGGTGATGACGATTTCGTACGTGGCGGTCGAGCGGCCGCGGTGTACAGGGGTGGCGACGCCGGTGACGAGGCCGCTGCGGGCGCCGCGGTGGTGGGTGCAGTTGAGGTCGACGCCGACGGCGATCTTGGTGGCGCCGCCGTGGAGCATGGAGCCGATGGATCCGAGGGTCTCGGCGAGGACGGCGGAGGCGCCGCCGTGCAGGAGGCCGTAGGGCTGGGTGTTGCCTTCGACGGGCATGGTGCCGACGACGCGGTCGGCGGCGGCCTCGATGATCGTGACGCCCATGCGTTCGCCGAGGTGGCCGGCGGAGAAGAGGGCGGGCAGGTCGACGCCGAGTGCCGCGTACTCGTCGATGACTTCCTGCGGGAAGAGGGGTGCGGTGTGCTCGCCCATGGGTCCGGCTCCGTTCGTCTGCTGCGCTGGTTCGTTGCTGTCTGCACTGTTCTTATCAGACGGCTGAGCGGACGCTTAGGGGGCGACGGTTTTCAGTCGCTGCCGGGGGTGCTTCCAGTGTTCTCGAAGCGGATGACGACGGACTTGCTGGCCGGGGTGTTGCTGGTGTCGGCCGTGGAGTCGAGGGGGACCAGGACGTTGGTCTCCGGGTAGTAGGCGGCGGCGCAGCCCCGGGCGGTGGGGTAGTGGACGATGCGGAAGCCCTCGGCGCGGCGCTCGACGCCGTCCTTCCACTCGCTGACGAGGTCGGTGTACGCGCCGTCGGCGAGGTCGAGGGCGGCGGCGTCCTCGGGGTTGACCATGACGATGCGGCGGCCGCCCTTGATGCCGCGGTAGCGGTCGTCGAGGCCGTAGATGGTGGTGTTGTACTGGTCGTGGGAGCGCAGGGTCTGCAACAGGAGCCTGCCGTCGGGGAGTTCGGGGTACTCGACGGGGGCGGCGGTGAAGTTGGCGCGGCCGGTGGCGGTGGGGAAGCGGCGTTCGTCGCGGGGGGCGTGGGGGAGGGCGAAGCCGCCGGGGTGGGCGGCGATGCGGGTGTTGAAGTCCTCGAAGCCGGCGACGACGCGGGAGATCCGGTCGCGGATGGTGGCGTAGTCCCGTTCGAACTCCTCCCACGGTGTACGGGATGTGGCGCCGAGGACCGCGCGGGCGAGGCGGGCGACGATGGCCGGCTCCGAGAGCAGGTGGGGGCTCGCGGGGGTGAGGTTGCCGCGGGACGCGTGGACCATGCCCATGGAGTCCTCGACGGTGACGAACTGCTTGCCGCCCGCCTGGACGTCCTTGTCGGTGCGGCCCAACGTCGGGAGGATCAGGGCGCGGGCGCCGGTGACGGCGTGGGAGCGGTTGAGCTTGGTCGAGACGTGGACGGTGAGGCGGGCGCGGCGCATCGCGGCCTCGGTGACGGCGGTGTCGGGGGTGGCGGCGACGAAGTTGCCGCCCATCGCGAAGAAGACCTTGGCCTCGCCGTCGCGGAGGGCCTGGATGGAGCGCACCACGTCCATGCCGTGGTGGCGCGGCGAGGTGATGCCGAACTCCTTGTCGAGGGCGTCGAGGAAGGCCGGTGCGGGGCGTTCGAAGATGCCCATGGTGCGGTCGCCCTGGACGTTGGAGTGGCCGCGCACGGGGCAGACGCCGGCGCCGGGACGGCCGATGTTGCCGCGCAGGAGGAGGAAGTTGACGACCTCGCGGATGGTGGGCACGGAGTGCTTGTGCTGGGTGAGGCCCATCGCCCAGCAGACGATGGTGCGCTCCGAGGCGAGGACGAGGGCGAGGGCCTGTTCGATCTCGGCGCGGGTGAGGCCGGTGGCCTTCAGCGTCTCGTCCCAGTCGGCTGCTTCGGCGGTCTTGGCGAACTCTTCGTAACCGTGGGTGTGTTCGGTGACGAAGGCGGTGTCGACGGCGCCCTCGGTGGCCAGGATCAGCTTGTTGAGGAGGCGGAAGAGGGCCTGGTCGCCGCCGATGCGGATCTGAAGGAAGAGGTCGTTGAGCGGGGTGCCCTTGATCATGCCGTGCGGGGTCTGGGGGTTCTTGAACCGCTCCATGCCGGCCTCGGGAAGCGGGTTCACCGAAATGATCTTCGCTCCGGACTGCTTGGCCTTCTCCAGGGCGGAGAGCATCCGGGGGTGATTCGTGCCGGGGTTCTGTCCGGCGACGATGATCAGGTCGGCCTGGTGGATGTCCTCCAGGGAGACGCTGCCCTTGCCGATGCCGATGGTCTCGCCCAGCGCCGAGCCGGACGACTCGTGGCACATGTTGGAGCAGTCGGGCAGGTTGTTGGTGCCGAACTCGCGGGCGAAGAGCTGGAGGAGGAACGCGGCCTCGTTGCTGGTGCGGCCCGAGGTGTAGAAGAGCGCTTCGTCGGGGGAGTCGAGGGCGGTCAGCTCCTCGGCGATGATCGCGAAGGCGCGTTCCCAGGTGACGGCCTCGTACCGGTCGGCGCCCTCGGGGAGGTACACCGGCTGGGTGATCCTGCCCTGCTGGCCGAGCCAGTAGCCGCTGCGCCCGGCGAGGTCGGCCAGGGGGTGCGCGGCGAAGAAGTCGGGGGTGACGCGGCGCAGCGTCGCCTCTTCGGCGACGGCCTTGGCGCCGTTCTCGCAGAATTCGGCGGTGTGCCGCTTGTCGCCCTCGGGCCAGGCGCAGCCGGGGCAGTCGAAGCCGTTCTTCTGGTTGACCTTGAGGAGGGTCTGCGCGGTGCGGCGCACGCCCATCTGCTGCTGGGCGATGCGCAGGGAGTGGGCGACGGCGGGCAGTCCGGCGGCGGCGTGCGGGGCCGGCTCGACCTGCGGGGCGTCCTGGACCGGGTCACCGGTCGGCGGCTTGGTGGCCATGTTGCTGCTCCCCTTCGAGCGCTCGTCCACGTGGCGAGGCGGTGCATGTCCTCACCATCGATCCTGTCACGGTCGCGCAAGGCCGTGCCCGGTCCGGATTGTCAGTGGGCCGTGGCAGGATCGGGGGCGTGGCTGAGACGGCATCGAAGAAGACGGCAGACAACCGACCGCGCCTGCTCCTCATGGACGGGCACTCCCTGGCGTACCGGGCGTTCTTCGCCCTGCCCGCGGAGAATTTCACGACGGCGGTGGGGCAGCCGACGAATGCCGTGTACGGCTTCATGTCGATGCTGGCGAACACCCTGCGTGATGAGGCGCCCACGCACTTCGCGGTGGCGTTCGACGTGTCCCGCAAGACGTGGCGGGCGCAGGAGTTCCCGGAGTACAAGGCGAACCGCTCCAAGACCCCCGACGAGTTCAAGGGGCAGGTCGAGCTGATCGGCGAGCTGCTGGACGCGATGCACGCGGACCGGTTCGCGGTGGACGGGTTCGAGGCGGACGACGTCATCGCGACGCTGGCGACCCAGGCCGAGGCGGCCGGGTTCGAGGTGCTGATCGTCACCGGCGACCGGGACTCCTTCCAGCTGATCACGGAGAACGTGACCGTGCTGTATCCGACGAAGGGGGTCTCCGAGCTGACCCGGTTCACCCCGGAGAAGGTCTTCGAGAAGTACGGGCTCACCCCGCAGCAGTATCCGGACTTCGCCGCCCTGCGCGGCGACCCGTCCGACAACCTTCCGGGCATTCCCGGGGTCGGTGAGAAGACGGCAGCGAAGTGGATCAACCAGTTCGGTTCGTTCGCGGATCTCGTCGAGCGGGCCGAGGAGGTCAAGGGCAAGGCCGGGCAGAATTTCCGGGACCACCTGGACGCGGTGAAGATGAACCGGGTGCTGACCGAGATGGTCCGTGACGTGGAGCTGCCGAAGTCCCCGGCCGAGCTGGAGCGTGCCCCGTACGACCGCACGGCGGTCACCGGTGTCCTGGACATACTGGAGATCCGTAACCCGAGCCTGCGTGAGCGTCTCCTCGCCGTGGACCCGGGGGCGGCGGAGGCCGAGCCGCCCGCGCCCGCCGCCGGGATCGAGCTGGACGGGGCCGTGCTCGGCTCCGGCGAGGTCGCCCCGTGGCTGGAGGCGCACGGCACGCAGGCGCTCGGCGTCATGACGGTCGACACCTGGTCGCTGGGGGCCGGCACGGTCACGGAGGTCGCGCTCGCCGCCGCGGACGGGGCCGCCGCCTGGCTGGACCCGACGCAGCTGGAGGTGGCCGACGAGCAGGCGTTCGCCGCCTGGGTCGCCGACCCGGCCCGGCCGAAGGTGCTGCACAACGCGAAGAACGTGATGCGGGTCTTTCCCGAGCACGGCTGGCAGCTCGAAGGCGTCACGATGGACACGGCGCTCGCCGCGTATCTGGTGAAGCCGGGCCGCCGTTCCTTCGCTCTGGACGCGCTGGCCGTGGAGTATCTGGGCCGCGAGCTGGCCCCGGCCGCCGCGTCGGACGGGCAGCTGGCCTTCGGCGCGGACGACCGGGCCGAGGCGGACGCCCTGATGGCGCAGGCCCGCGCCGTGCTCGACCTGGGCGACGCGTTCACGACCCGGCTGAAGGAGGTCAACGCGACCGAGCTGCTCCACGACATGGAGCTGCCGACCTCGATCCTCCTGGCCCGTCTGGAGCGGCACGGGATCGCCGCGGACCGGGCCCATCTGGAGTCCATGGAGCAGCAGTTCGCCGGGACCGTGCAGCAGGCGGTGAAGGAGGCGCACGCGGCGGTGGGCCGGGAGTTCAACCTCGGTTCGCCCAAGCAGCTCCAGGAGATCCTCTTCGGCGAGCTGGGTTTGCCGAAGACGAAGAAGACCAAGACGGGCTATACGACGGACGCGGACGCGCTGGCCTGGCTGGCCGCGCAGACCGAGCACGAGCTGCCGGTCCTCATGCTGCGCCACCGCGAGCAGGCCAAGCTCCGCGTCACCGTCGAGGGCCTGATCAAGACGATCGCCGCCGACGGACGGATCCACACCACGTTCAACCAGACGGTGGCGGCGACCGGCCGGCTCTCCTCCACCGACCCCAACCTGCAGAACATCCCCGTCCGCACCGACGAGGGCCGGGCGATCCGCAGGGGCTTCGTCGTCGGCGAGGGCTTCGAGACGCTGATGACGGCGGACTACAGCCAGATCGAGCTGCGGGTCATGGCGCACCTCTCCGAGGACGCCGGTCTGATCGAGGCGTTCACCTCCGGCGAGGACCTGCACACCACGGTCGCCTCGCAGGTCTTCGGCGTCGGGAAGGACGCCGTCGACGCGGAGATGCGCCGCAAGATCAAGGCCATGTCCTACGGCCTGGCGTACGGGCTGTCCGCGTTCGGCCTCTCCCAGCAGCTGAACATCGACCCCGCCGAGGCGCGGGTGCTGATGGACACCTACTTCGAGCGGTTCGGCGGGGTACGGGACTATCTCCACCGGGTCGTCGAGGAGGCCAGGGCCACCGGGTACACGGAGACGATCCTCGGCCGCCGCCGCTATCTCCCCGATCTGAACAGCGACAACCGCCAGCGCCGCGAGGCCGCCGAGCGGATGGCGCTCAACGCCCCGATCCAGGGCACCGCGGCGGACATCGTGAAGGTGGCGATGCTGCGCGTGGACAAGGCGCTGCGGGAGGCGGAGCTGACCTCGCGGATGCTGCTCCAGGTCCACGACGAAATCGTCCTGGAGATCGCGAAGGGCGAGCGGAAGCAGGTGGAGGAGATCCTGCGCCACGAGATGGCCCACGCCGTCGAGCTGCGCGCCCCGCTCGACGTCTCGGTCGGCGTCGGCAAGGACTGGGAGTCGGCCGCGCACTGAGTCACGGCACAGGAGCACAGGAGGGGCCCGCGACATGGTCGCGGGC
>NZ_JBHXJG010000266.1:0-9608 GCF_042723425.1 Streptomyces sp. NPDC058375
GCGGGCCCCCGGCCCACCGCCCCTTCACCTGTCGTACGTACGTGCGTCAGACCGCCGTCGCCGGTGCCGTCTCGGGCCGCTCGGCGGACGGGCCGGGCAGCGGGGCGGGCGCGTCGTCGCCGCGCTCGCGCATGCTCAGGACGAGCCGGACCACGGCGATCAAGAGGATGGCCGAGCCGAACATGTGGATGCCGACCAGGATCTCGGGGACGTCGCTGAAGTACTGCACGTACCCGATGGCCCCCTGGGCGAGCAGGACGAGCAGCAGGTCACGGGCGCGGGCCCGGGTGTCGGCGGGCGCGTCGACCACCCGCAGGGCCAGCCACATCGCGATGGCCAGGGCGCAGACCACCCAGGCGGCGATGGCGTGGACATGGGCGGCGGCCGACCAGTCCCACGGCATGCGCGGTACGTCGCTGCTGTCGCCGGCGTGCTTGCCTGAACCGGTCACGGAGGTGCCCAGCACGATCAGGACGACCGTGGTCGCCACGATCGCCCACGCGAGGCGCCGCACCGGCAGCGGGGTCCGGGGCCGCGGCGGGCCGTCGCCCTCGTCGATCCGCACCCAGGTGATCACGGCGATCGCCAGGAGCACGTTGGCCAGCAGGAAGTGCCCGGCCACCGTCCACGGGTTGAGGCCCGCCCAGACCGTGATCCCGCCGAGCACGGCGTTGCCCAGCACGATCCAGAACTGCGACCAGGCCAGCCGGGTCACCTTGCGGCGGCGCGGCTTCATCGAACTGACGGCGATGATCGCCCAGCCGACCGCGGCTGACAGCACATAGGCCAGCATCCGGTTGCCGAACTCGATCGCGCCGTGCAGCCCCTGCTCGGGCGTCGCGAACAGGCTGTCGTCGGTGCACTTGGGCCAGGTGTCGCAGCCGAGACCCGAACCGGTGAGCCGGACGGCCCCGCCGGTGATGATGATGAAGACGCTCATCATGATGGCGGAGAGCGCGGCGCGCTTCACCACCTTGGTGGACGGCGTCCAGCGCTTGGCGATGAGGGAGATGGGGGTTTCCACGCGGACCATCGTAGGACGGGGCTTGTGCGCGTTTTCACGAGGGGTGGGTACGTGCCTGCTTGCCCCGGGAAATCCCTGTTGCGGGCCGGGCCCTACTCCCAGCGGAAGAACTTCGCCGCAGCGCCGAGCCCCAGCACCGCCCACACCGCGAGGATCCCGGCCTGGGCCCACGGCATCGACGCACCGTGCTGGAGGACGTCCCGCAGGCCCTCGGAGAGCGCCGACACCGGCAGCAGACCGAGCACCGACTGCACCGCGTCCGGGAACTTGTCCAGCGGCACGATGACCCCGCCGCCGACCAGCAGCAGCAGGAAGACCAGGTTGGCGGCTGCGAGCGTCGCCTCCGCCTTCAGCGTCCCCGCCATCAGCAGCCCCAGCCCGGAGAACGCGGCGGTCCCGAGCACGAGGAGCAGCAGCACCGAGAGCGGGTCGCCCTCGGGTGACCAGCCGAGCGCGAAGGCGATAGCCGTCAGCAGCACGATCTGGAGCACCTCGGTGACCAGTACCGACAGCGTCTTCGCGGTCATCAGCGCCCAGCGGGGCAGCGGGGAGGCCCCGAGCCGCTTGAGGACCCCGTAACGGCGTTCGAAGCCGGTGGCGATGGCCTGGCCGGTGAAGGCGGTGGACATCACCGCGAGAGCGAGGATGCCCGGGGCCAGGAAGTCGACCGACTCGCCCGAGCCGGTGTCGACGATGTCGACCGCGCTGAACAGCACCAGCAGCAGCGTCGGGATGATCACCGTCAGCAGCAGCTGCTCGCCGTTGCGCAGCAGCATCCGGGTCTCCAGCGCGGTCTGCGCGGCGATCATCCGGGGGAGCGGGGCGGCGCCGGGGCGCGGGGTGTACGTACCGGCGCTCATGCGCGCAGCTCCTTGCCGGTCAGTTCGAGGAAGACGTCCTCCAGGGTGTGCCGCTCCACGGAGATGCCCTCGGGCATCACGCCGTGCTGGGCGCACCAGGACGTCACGGTGGCCAGCAGCTGCGGGTCGATGCTCCCGGTGATCCGGTACGTCCCCGGCAGCGGCTCGGCGGCCCCGGAGCCGTCGGGCAGCGCCTTGACGAGGGAGCCGAGGTCGAGGCCGGGGCGGCCGGTGAAGCGCAGGGTGTTCTCCGCACCGCCCCGGCAGAGCTGCTCGGGACTGCCCTGGGCGATGACCCGGCCCGCGTCGATGATCGCCACGTCGTCGGCGAGCGTCTCGGCCTCGTCCATGAAGTGGGTGGTCAGCACCACGGAGACCCCGTCTCCGCGCAGCTCGCGCACCAGGTCCCAGGTGGAGCGGCGGGCCTGCGGGTCGAGCCCGGCGGTCGGCTCGTCCAGGAAGACCAGCTCGGGCCGGCCGACGACCGCCATGGCCAGGGAGAGGCGCTGCTGCTGGCCCCCAGAGAGCCGCCGGTAGGCGGTGCGGCCGCAGTCGCCGAGGCCCAGGCGCTCGATCAGGGCGTCCACGTCGAGGGGGTGGGCGTGCAGCTTGGCCATGTGGCGGAGCATCTCCTCCGCGCGGGCCCCGGAGTAGACGCCGCCGGACTGGAGCATCACCCCGATCCGGGGGCGCAGCCGCTCGGCGTCGGCGACCGGGTCGAGGCCGAGGACCCGTACGGTGCCCGCGTCGGGGCGGCGGTAGCCCTCGCAGGTCTCGATCGTGGTGGTCTTCCCGGCGCCGTTCGGGCCGAGGACGGCGGTCACCGCGCCGGTCGCGACGACCAGATCGAGGCCGTTCACCGCGGTCTTCGCGCCGTACCGCTTGACCAGGCCGCTGACCTGTACGACGGGCTCGTTCTCCATGGCGCACCAGTCTAGGCAGCGCTTCGGAGAGGGCGTCCCGCGGGGCCAGATTAGGTAACCCTAAGTGACGAACCACACCGTTGATCGTTCCGGACCGTGGTTGTCAGAGTCGAATGAATTACGCAACAATGGTGTTGTGAAATACGACGGACGGGCTCCTCAGGAGGAACTCGCGACCGGTGAGCGCTCGACGCGCAACCGGGTCGCGCGCTCCATCCTGGACCACGGCCCCTCCACCGTCGCGGATCTTGCCAAGCGCGTCGGCCTCACCCAGGCCGCCGTCCGCCGCCACCTGGACGCCCTCGTCTCCGACGATGTCGTCGAAGCCCGTGAACAGCGGGTGTACGGGGCGCGGACCCGCGGCAGGCCCGCCAAGGTGTTCGCCCTGACCGACTGCGGCCGGGACGCCTTCGACCAGTCCTACGACAAGCTGGCCGCCGATGCCCTGCGCTTCATCGCCGAGTCCGGGGGTGACGAGGCGGTCATCGCCTTCGCCCGCGCCCGGATGGCCGCGATGGGCGAGGCGTACCGCGCGGCGGTCGAGGCCGCGGAGCCCGAAGGGCGCACCGAGGCCCTGGCCAAGGCCCTGTCCGCCGACGGGTACGCTGCTACGGCGCGAAGCGCGCCGGGCCCGCAGCAGGGCGAGCAGCTGTGCCAGCACCACTGCCCGGTGGCGCATGTCGCCGAGCAGTTCCCACAGCTGTGCGAGGCGGAGACGGAATTCTTCTCCAGCCTCCTCGGGACGCATGTGCAGCGTCTGGCCACCCTCGCCCACGGCGACGGTGTGTGCACGACCTATGTGCCGCGCAGTGGCCACGCAGCACCCCCACAGACCACCCATTCAGCATCTGCAAGCACGGCCGGGAGGAACCCCGCATGACGCTCCCCACGGAGACTGCCCACCCTGAGCTCGAGGGTCTGGGTACGTACGAATTCGGCTGGGCCGACTCCGACGCGGCAGGCGCGGCGGCGAAGCGCGGTCTCTCCGAGGCTGTCGTCCGCGACATCTCGGAGAAGAAGAACGAGCCCGAGTGGATGCTGAAGCTGCGGCTCAAGGGCCTCAAGCTCTTCGGCAAGAAGCCCATGCCCAGCTGGGGCTCGGACCTGTCGGGCATCGACTTCGACAACATCAAGTACTTCGTGCGCTCCACGGAGAAGCAGGCCGCCTCCTGGGAGGACCTGCCCGAGGACATCAAGAACACGTACGACAAGCTCGGCATCCCCGAGGCGGAGAAGCAGCGCCTCGTCGCCGGCGTCGCCGCGCAGTACGAGTCCGAGGTCGTCTACCACCAGATCAACGAGGAGCTGGAGGCGCAGGGTGTCATCTTCATGGACACCGACACCGCGCTGAAGGAGCACCCGGAGCTCTTCAAGGAGTACTTCGGCACCGTCATCCCGGTCGGCGATAACAAGTTCGCCTCGCTGAACTCGGCCGTGTGGTCCGGCGGCTCGTTCATCTACGTGCCCAAGGGCGTCCACGTGGACATCCCGCTCCAGGCCTACTTCCGCATCAACACGGAGAACATGGGCCAGTTCGAGCGGACGCTGATCATCGTCGACGAGGACGCCTACGTCCACTACGTCGAGGGCTGCACCGCCCCGATCTACTCCTCGGACTCGCTGCACAGCGCCGTGGTCGAGATCATCGTGAAGAAGGGCGGCCGCTGCCGCTACACGACCATCCAGAACTGGTCGAACAACGTCTACAACCTGGTCACCAAGCGGGCCGTGGCCTACGAGGGCGCGACCATGGAGTGGGTCGACGGCAACATCGGCTCCAAGGTCACCATGAAGTACCCGGCGGTCTACCTGATGGGCGAGCACGCCAAGGGCGAGACCCTGTCCATCGCCTTCGCGGGCGAGGGCCAGCACCAGGACGCCGGCGCCAAGATGGTCCACATGGCCCCGAACACCTCCTCCAACATCGTCTCCAAGTCGGTGGCGCGAGGCGGCGGCCGTACGTCCTACCGCGGACTGATCGAGATCGGCGAGGGCGCGCCGGGCGCGAAGTCCAACGTCCTCTGCGACGCTCTGCTGGTCGACACGGTCTCCCGCTCGGACACCTACCCCTACGTCGACGTCCGCGAGGACGACGTGTCGATGGGCCACGAGGCGACCGTCTCCAAGGTCTCCGAGGACCAGCTCTTCTACCTCATGAGCCGCGGACTCACCGAGTTCGAGGCCATGGCGATGATCGTGCGCGGCTTCGTCGAGCCGATCGCCAAGGAGCTGCCCATGGAGTACGCCCTGGAGCTCAACCGGCTGATCGAGCTGCAGATGGAGGGTTCGGTCGGCTAGGTCCGCGCCTGCGGACCACCGGGACGGCCGTTCGCGGCCGTCCCCGCCCCACCGAATCCCCCGAGTTCTTGACTGAAGAAAGCGAGCACTACGACAGCCATGGCTGAGGCTCAGAACACTCCGGCGGGCTCCACCACCGCCGGCTCCATCGCGGTGGCCGCCGAGTCGACCGTCGCCACCCGCATGAGCGCACCCCCGTCCTTCGACGTCGCGGACTTCCCCGTCCCGCACGGCCGCGAGGAGGAGTGGCGCTTCACGCCGCTGGAGCGACTGCGCGGGCTGCACAACGGCACCGCCGTCGCCACCGGCAGCGGCGTGAAGGTCGCCATCGAGGCGCCCGAGGGCGTCACGGTCGAGACCGTCGGCCGCGACGACTCCCGGCTCGGCAAGGCCGGCACCCCGGTGGACCGGGTCGCCGCCCAGGCCTACAGCTCCTTCGAGCAGGCCTCGGTCGTCACGGTCGCCAAGGAGGCCGTGCTCACCGAGCCGATCCGGATCGCCGTGCACGGCGAGGGCGGCACCGCCTTCGGCCACCAGCTCATCGAGCTGGGCGCCTTCGCCGAGGCCGTCGTCGTCATCGACCACACCGGTGACGCGGTGCTCGCCGCCAACGTCGACTACGTGCTGGGCGACGGCGCCAAGCTGACCGTCGTCTCCGTCCAGGACTGGGACGACACCGCCGTCCACGTCGGCCAGCACAACGCGCTGATCGGCCGGGACGCCTCCTTCAAGTCGATCGTCGTCACCTTCGGCGGCGACGTCGTCCGCCTGCACCCCCGGGTCGCCTACGCGGCCACCGGCGGCGAGGCGGAGCTCTTCGGCCTGTATTTCACCGACAAGGGCCAGCACCAGGAGCACCGCCTCCTGGTCGACCACAACACCCCGCACTGCAAGTCCAACGCGGTGTACAAGGGCGCCCTCCAGGGCGACGGCGCGCACGCCGTCTGGATCGGCGACGTCCTCATCCAGGCCGCGGCCGAGGGCACCGACACCTACGAGATGAACCGGAACCTCGTCCTCACCGACGGCGCCCGGGTCGACTCGGTGCCCAACCTGGAGATCGAGACCGGCGAGATCGTCGGCGCCGGCCACGCCTCGGCGACCGGCCGCTTCGACGACGAGCAGCTCTTCTACCTCCAGTCCCGCGGTATCCCGGCCGAGGAGGCCCGCCGCCTGGTCGTGCGCGGCTTCTTCGCCGAGCTGGTCCAGCAGATCGGCCTGCCGGACGTCGAGGAGCGGCTCATCGAGAAGATCGAGGCCGAGCTGAAGGCGTCCGTCTGATGTCCTTCGTCAAAGCCTGTGCGCTGAGTGAGCTGGAGGACGACACCCCCAAGCGGGTGGAGCTCGACGGCACACCCGTCTCCGTCGTCCGCACCGAGGGCGAGGTGTTCGCGATCAACGACATCTGCTCGCACGCGAACGTCTCCCTCTCGGAGGGCGAGGTGGAGGACTGTGCGATCGAGTGCTGGCTGCACGGATCGTCGTTCGACCTCCGCACCGGCAAGCCGTCCGGCCTTCCCGCGACGCGCCCCGTCCCCGTATACCCCGTAAAGATCGAAGGGGACGATGTGCTCGTCTCCGTCACCCAGGAGTCCTGAGTCACCCATGGCAACGCTTGAAATCCGCGACCTGCACGTCACCGTCGAGGCCGACAACGCCACGAAGGAGATCCTCAAGGGCGTCGACCTGACCGTGAAGCAGGGCGAGACCCACGCCATCATGGGCCCCAACGGGTCCGGCAAGTCCACCCTCGCGTACTCGCTGGCGGGTCACCCCAAGTACACGATCACCGGCGGTACGGTCACCCTCGACGGCGAGGACGTCCTGGAGATGTCCGTCGACGAGCGGGCCCGCGCCGGCCTGTTCCTCGCCATGCAGTACCCGGTCGAGATCCCCGGTGTCTCGGTCTCCAACTTCCTGCGCACCTCCGCCACCGCCATCCGCGGCGAGGCCCCCAAGCTGCGTACGTGGGTCAAGGAGGTCAAGGAGACGATGGCCGGGCTCCAGATGGACCCGTCCTTCGCCGAGCGCAACGTCAACGAGGGCTTCTCCGGCGGTGAGAAGAAGCGCCACGAGATCCTCCAGCTGGAGCTCCTCAAGCCGAAGATCGCCGTCCTGGACGAGACCGACTCCGGCCTGGACGTCGACGCGCTCAAGACCGTCTCCGAGGGCGTCAACCGGGTCCGCGAGACCGGCGAGGTCGGCACCCTGCTGATCACCCACTACACCCGCATCCTCAAGTACATCAAGCCCGACTTCGTGCACGTCTTCGCCAACGGCCGGATCGCGGCCTCCGGCGGCGCCGAGCTGGCCGACCAGCTGGAGAACGAGGGCTACGAGGCCTACACGAAGGGTGGCGCTTCCGCGTGACTGACGCCCGACAGGGGCTCTCCGGCCTCCTCGACACCGAGGCGATCCGCAAGGACTTCCCGCTCCTGGACCGCACGGTCCACGACGGCAAGAAGATCGTGTACCTGGACTCCGCTGCGACCTCGCAGAAGCCGCGCCAGGTCCTCGACGCGCTCAACACGTACTACGAGCGTCACAACGCGAACGTGCACCGCGGCGTCTACACGATCGCCGAGGAGGCCACCGCGCTGTACGAGGGCGCCCGCGACAAGGTCGCCGCCTTCATCAACGCACCCAGCCGCGACGAGGTGATCTTCACGAAGAACGCCTCGGAGTCGCTCAACCTCGTGGCGAACATGCTCGGCTGGGCGGACGAGCCCTATCGGGTGGACCGCGACACGGAGATCGTCACCACGGAGATGGAGCACCACTCCAACATCGTGCCGTGGCAGCTGCTCGCGCAGCGCACCGGCGCGAAGCTGAAGTGGTTCGGCATCACCGACGACGGCCGGCTCGACCTGTCGAACATCGACGAGATCATCACCGAGAAGACGAAGATCGTCTCCTTCACGCTGGTCTCCAACATCCTGGGCACGGTCAACCCGGTCGAGCAGATCATCCGCCGCGCCCAGCAGGTCGGCGCGCTGGTCTGCATCGACGCCTCGCAGGCGGCCCCGCACATGGTGCTCGACGTGCAGGCGCTCCAGGCGGACTTCGTGGCCTTCACCGGCCACAAGATGGTCGGCCCGACCGGCATCGGCGTGCTGTGGGGACGGCAGGAGCTCCTGGAGGACCTGCCTCCGTTCCTCGGCGGCGGCGAGATGATCGAGACCGTGTCGATGCACTCGTCGACGTACGCCCCCGCGCCGCACAAGTTCGAGGCCGGTACGCCCCCGATCGCCCAGGCCGTCGGCCTCGGCGCGGCCGTGGACTACCTCACCTCGATCGGCATGGAGCGGATCTACAACCACGAGAAGGCGATCACCGAGTACGCGGTGAAGCGCCTCCTGGACGTCCCCGACCTGCGGATCATCGGTCCGGCGACGGCCGAGGACCGCGGCGCGGCGATCTCCTTCACACTCGGCGACATCCACCCGCACGACGTGGGCCAGGTCCTCGACGAGCAGGGCATCGCCGTCCGGGTCGGCCACCACTGCGCGCGGCCGGTCTGCCTGCGGTACGGAATTCCTGCGACGACGCGAGCGTCGTTCTATCTGTACTCCACGCCCGCCGAGGTCGACGCCCTGGTGGACGGTCTGGAGCACGTCCGGAACTTCTTCGGGTGAGGGCGTAACGGTGAAGCTTGATTCCATGTACCAGGAAGTGATCCTGGACCACTACAAGCACCCCCACGGGCGTGGCCTGCGGGACGGCGACGCGGAGGTGCACCACGTCAACCCGACGTGCGGCGACGAGATCACACTCCGGGTGAAGTACGACGGCGAGACCATCGCCGACGTGAGCTACGAGGGCCAGGGCTGCTCCATCAGCCAGGCCTCCGCCTCCGTGCTGAACGAGCTGCTCGTCGGCAAGGAGCTGTCCCAGGCGCAGAAGATCCAGGGCGCGTTCCTGGAGCTGATGCAGTCCAAGGGCCAGCTGGAGCCGGACGACGCGATGGAGGAGGTGCTGGAGGACGCCGTCGCGTTCGCCGGCGTCTCCAAGTACCCCGCCCGGGTCAAGTGCGCGCTGCTGAGCTGGATGGCGTGGAAGGACGCGACGGCCAAGGCGCTGTCCGAAGGGAAGACCGCATGAGCGACAACGAGACCGCGACCATGAAGCCGGCCTCCGAGGAGGAGGTCCGCGAGGCGCTCTACGACGTCGTCGACCCCGAGCTGGGCATCGACGTCGTCAACCTGGGCCTGATCTACGGCATCCACGTCGACGACGCCAACATCGCCACTCTCGACATGACGCTGACGTCCGCGGCCTGCCCGCTGACCGACGTCATCGAGGACCAGGCGAAGTCCGCCACGGACGGCATCGTCAACGAGCTGCGGATCAACTGGGTCTGGATGCCGCCGTGGGGCCCGGACAAGATCACCGACGACGGACGCGAGCAGCTCCGCGCGCTGGGGTTCAACGTCTGACACGCTCTCCGAAGAGCTTTGACACGCTCCCCGAGGAGTGACGAACGGCCATGCCCGCCAGGCAGAC
>NZ_JBHXJG010000267.1:0-9526 GCF_042723425.1 Streptomyces sp. NPDC058375
GGCGAGGTCCGCCGTGCCACCACCCGCCCCTGCGACGCGCTCAGCCCCGGGGCGCCGGGACGGCGGCCGGCGTCACCAGGAGGACTTGGTCACACCCGGCAGAAATCCCGCGTGGGCCTGCTGACGCATCCGGACCCGGGAGAGGCCGAACCTGCGCAGGTACCCCCGGGGCCTGCCGTCGACGCTGTCCCGGTTCCGGACCCGGGTGGCGCTGGCATCGCGCGGCTGACGTCGCAACTCCTCGACGGCCGCGACCCGCTCAGCCTCCGGCGTACCGGGCCGGCGGATGATCTCCTTGAGCTCGGCCCTGCGGGCCGCGTAGCGCTCGACGGTCGCCCGGCGCTTGTCGTTCTGGGCGATCTTGCTCTTCTTCGCCATCAGACCTTCCCTCCCCGCGCGCGGACGCGCGCGACCGCGGCTTCGATGCCGATGCTGTCCACGGTCTTGATCGCCCGGGCGCTCAGCGTGAGGCGCACATAGCGCCCCTCGCCGGGCAACCAGTACCGCTTGCGCTGGATATTCGGGTCGAACCGGCGGGACGTCCGGCGGTGCGAGTGGGAGATGTTGTTGCCGAATCCCGGCTTGGAGCCGGTCAGTTGGCAGTGGGCGGACATGAAAGTTACCTGCCTCTCCTTCGACGCATCCATTATTGAAAATGGAAACCATTGCCATATAGTAGCGCCCATGGCTCGCAACGAAGTACGCCCGATCATCAAGCTCCGCTCCACCGCGGGGACCGGCTACACCTACGTCACCCGTAAGAACCGGCGGAACGACCCCGACCGGATGGTGCTGCGCAAGTACGACCCGGTCGCCCGCCGCCATGTCGACTTCCGCGAAGAGCGCTGAAGCACTCCCCCGACGCCCGCTCCACCCCGCCCCGTCCCGCCCCTGAAGCCCCCCGAGGACACCGTCATGAAGCCCGGAATCCACCCCTCCTACGGTCCCGTCGTCTTCCGCGACAAGGCCGCCGACTTCGCGTTCCTGACCCGCTCGACCATGAGCAGCGACCGCACCGTCACCTGGGAGGACGGCAACACCTACCCGGTGGTCGACGTGGAGATCTCCTCCGCGAGCCACCCCTTCTACACCGGCACCGCCCGCGTCCTGGACACCGCCGGACGCGTCGAGCGCTTCGAGCGCCGCTACGGACGCGGTGAGGCCCGGTGAGCGAGCACCGCACGAAACTGCCCGTCGTCATCGTCTGCGGCCTGCACTCCGAGGCGCGCCGCGACGTGGTGGAAGGGCTGCTGCGGGACGTACCGCACAGCGTCGCGCTCCACCACGACCTGTCGACGGCCACCGGCGGGACGGTCCGCCGCTCCCTGCGGGACGCCGGCGGCGAGCTGGCCTCCGGCGAAGCGCCGCTGGTGAACGCGTGCGCCTGCTGCGCGCTGCGCGAGGACCTCGTCCCGGAACTCGAACGGTTGGCGGCGGACGGGGTGACCCGGCTCGCCGTCCTGGAGCTGTGGGACTCGGTCGAGCCGAAGTCCATGGCCGAGGTGATCGCCGCGCACACCGACGCGGCCGAGGTGACAGGCGTGTTCGCGGCGGTCGACCCCGCACTCGTCCTGCCCTGCCTCTCCAACGGCGACGACCTGGCCGAGGCCGGACTCGCGGCCGCGCCGGCCGACCAGCGGACCATCGGCGACACCTGGGCCCGGCAGGTGGAGTACGCCCCCGTCCTGGCCGTGGCGGCGAGCCTGGCGGCCGACGACGAGGACCGCGCGCTGATCCGGCAGTTGAACCCGACGGCTCGTCAGGCACAGGCCGGATCGGCGGAGTTGGCCCGGCTCGCGTTCGCCGGGTTCGACGTGGAGGCGGCGGCAGCGGGCCAGCATCCGGCCTGCGCCCTGCTGCCGCAGGAGGCGGAGGAGGCCGGGGTGGGCACGCTGGTGTGGCGGCGGCACCGGCCCTTCCACCCCGAGCGCCTGCTCGACGCTCTGGAGGACCTGAGTTGCGCGGCGGCCCGCAGCCGGGGCCGGTTCTGGCTCGCGGACCGGCCCGACACCCTGCTCTCCTGGGATGCCGCGGGCGGCGCGCTCTGCGTGGAGAACACCGGCCCCTGGCTCGCCTCGCTCCCGGACGCCGCCTGGTCCATGGTGCCGCCCTACCGGCGGGCGGCCGCCGCACTGGACTGGCATCCCGAGCACGGCGACTGCTGCCAGCACCTGGTCTTCGTCTCCCCCGGCCTCGACCGCGAGGGACTGTCCGGTCTGCTGGACTCGTGCCTGCTCACGGACGAGGAGTACGGGTCGGGCCGGGAGGCGTGGAAGAGCCTGCCCGCCGCGTTCGACGCGCTCCTCGACCCGGTCCACTGACCCCGCACCCACACCCGGCACACCCACCACACCTCACCACTCCAAGCACACCCACCGCCCCCAGCGCACCCACCACCCCCAGCACACCGAACACGAGGAAGCCTCATGGCACGTCAGCAGGACCCCCGCAAGCCGCTCAAGAACCGGCCGAACCCCCTGGATGCCGCCGGGATCACGTACATCGACTACAAGGACACCGATCTGCTGCGGCGGTTCATCTCCGACCGGGGGAAGATCCGCAGCCGCCGGGTCACCCGGATCAGCGCCCAGCAGCAACGCCAGATGGCCGCGGCCATCAAGAACGCCCGCGAGATGGCCCTCCTCCCGTACTCCGGATCCGCCGCGGGCAAGTAGCGCGCGACGTCCCCACCCCCGCGGCGGGGCCGCGTTCGCGGCTCGGGATGCATCACCACGGCACCCCGGGGACCATGGACGCATGGGCAGAGACATCCCGGAGAAGAGCGCCCCCGGTCCGGCCTCGTCGGACCCGGGAACTGCGGGTCGACGGGGCCGCCCGCCGAACCAGGGCCTCGCTCTCGCGGCCATGCTGTTCGCCGTGTCGATGACCTTCATCGACCAGACCATCGTCGCGATCGCCGCCCCGGACATCATCGACGAACTCGGGCTCACCTCCTCGCAGATGCAGTGGGTCGTCAACGCCTATCTGCTCACCCTGGCCGCCTTCTTCGCGCTCGGCGGGCGATTGTCCGACATCTTCGGCCACCGCCGCGTGATGCTGATCGGCACGCTCGTCTTCGTCATCGCCTCCGCGCTCTGCGGCGCGGTGCCCTCCGGCGACATCGCGCAGGCCTGGCTGATCGGCTTCCGGGCCGTCCAGGGCATCGGCGCGGCCCTGATGTTCCCCGCCGCGCTCGCCGTGGTCATCGCCGTGTTCCCGGTGGAGCGGCGCGGGCGGGCGCTGGCGCTCTTCTTCGGGGTCTCCGGGGCGCTCACGGCGGTCGGGCCGCTGCTCGGCGGCTGGCTCACCGCGTGGACGTGGCGGGCGATCTTCTGGGTCAACGTTCCGATCGCGGTCATCGCGATCGTACTGGCCCTCATGGCACGCATCCCGGACCGGGCCCGTCGCGAGCCGCTGGACCTGGCCGGAGCGGCCCTGGTCGCCGTCGGCATGGGGCTGACGGTGCTGGGTCTGCAGCAGGCGTCGACGTGGGGCTGGGACTCCGTCGCCACCTGGGCCTGTATCGCGGGCGGTCTTGTGGTGCTGGCGGTCTTCTGCCGGTTCGAGCTGCGCACCCGCTTCCCGTTGATCAAGCTGCGGGTCTTCCGTGACCTGGCGTTCAGCGTCGACAACGCCGTGCTGTTCTTCGCCATGATGGCGTTCGTCCCGGTCTTCTTCTTCGCCTCCGTCTACGCCCAGGTCTCGCTCAGCGCGTCGCCGAACCAGGCGGCACTGTATCTCCTGTACTTCTTCATCGGTTTCGGGCTGGCCTCCCAGTGGGGCGGCCGGATCCTCGACAAGCGCGGAGCCCGTCCGGCGATGAAGCTCGGCACGGCGCTCGGCGCGGTCGGGTTCGCCCTGTGGGCGGGGAAGTTGACGACGCTGTCCATGCACGACCAGTGGCTGTACGCGGCCATGGCCGGCGCGGGCATCGGACTGCTGCTGGCGCCGGCTTCGACCGACGCGGTGAACCGGGCGATCGACGCCAGTTACGGCGAGGTCACCGGCATCACCCAGACCGTGCGCAACTTCGCGGCCAGCATCGGCCTGGCCGTCTACGGCACCATGCTGACCCATACGACGATCACCAAGGTGGACGAGACCCTGCGGGACAAGGGGGTGCCGGACGCGGCGTCGCAGGATGCCGCCGAGTCCATCGCCCAGTCGGTGACCGGACAGGCGGACTCCCGGGGGCCCTCCGGCTCGGGACCGGTTGCGGAGACCGTACGGGACTCGATGTCGGCGATCCGGATGGACTTCGCCGAGGCGAACCAGTGGGTGTTCTACGGCATGGCCATCGCCCTGGGTATCGCGTTCCTGATCTCGCTGCGCCATCCCGGAACCCGGGTGACGCAGGAGTCCTCCGACTAGCGAGGGACGCGCCCGGGGTCGGACGGGGCCGGCGACCACCGACCGGGACGGGTCGCTGCCGGCCGCGGCGGAACGGCTGGGGCGACCGCAGGACTCCCGGTCGTCGTGGACGGGGACGGCGTGTGCGGGGCACGCCGGACGGGGCGGAACAGCCGGTACAGGGCCGGGCGGTGACGGTGTCGTACCCCGTCACCCCGGCGTCGGCACGCCCCGGTGGATCAGAACGCGAACACGGCGTTGTCGTTCATGCTGCCGGCCATCTCGCAGGCGTTGCCGTAGGTGGTGCTGAACTGGACCGGCTTGCCCTGCCAGACGCCGTGGGCGGCCACCACGACCGGATCCCACTGGCGGGTACAGGTCCGGTTCGACGGGCCGGCGGTGAGTTCGGAGAACTTGCCCTGGACCGCGGCCAGTTCCTTGCAGGCCTCGGCGGGAGCGGGGTGCGTCCCCTCGGCGGTGGGGGCGCAGGCGAGCGTCACGGCCCGCTCGACGGTGGCGGTCAGCTGGTCCTCGCCCCGGGCGACGGTGAGGACGAGCGCGGAGGGTGCGTAGAGGCTCTCCGCCTTCGCCGGTGCGGCCTGCGCGGTGGCGGTCACGAGACCACCGAACAGAAGCGTGCTCGCCGTGATGGTTGCGAAGATGGCGTGAGGGTTGCGGCGCATTGGTGAAAACTCCTTGGTCGGGTGCCTGATTGCGGTCAGGAGTCTTACGCATGCGGAAAGTAGGCGCACATCGACGGCCACCTTCCAGCCGCAGACGGATGTTCGAGCCGACCGAATGGTCATTCGGGCAGCTCAGAGGCCCCGCGTGAAGCGTCCACCATATGGACGGACTTCGGCAGTTCAATCCGAAACGACCGCCTGACCTGCGGATACGCCGGAGCGTCCCGGTGCGCCAAACCGCCGCTTCGGCCGGAAAGTACCGCCATCCGAGGCCCGGGGCCGACTCGACACCCTCCGACCGCACCTCGTCGGCGACCGCCGGCCGATGGGCGGAGCCGCCTGCGGGTCACGCGGAGGACACGATTCCGAATCCCCCTTGACCAGGGTAATTTAGGTTAGGCTAACCTCACGCTCGTGATCGCTCCTGCCCTCGACCGAGAAGACCCACCGCCACGGCGCTCCGCGCCGGCTGCCGGTGCCACCGCACGGCCCGCCGACGACGCGGGCCTCGACGCCCGCGACATGACGATCGCGTACGACGGTACCGACGTCGTGCACGGCGCCGACCTCAGGCTGCCGCGCGGTCGAGTCACCGCGCTCATCGGGCCGAACGGCAGCGGGAAGTCCACCCTGTTGCGGGCCGTGGCCCGGCTGCACAAGGCCCGTACCGGCAGGGTGACCGTAGCCGGCCAGGCCGAGGACGCCATGCCCGTCGACGCCCTCGCCCTGTCGCGCTCCGACTTCGCCCGCCGCGTCACCCTGCTCGCGCAGAGCCGCAACGCACCGGCCGGGCTCAGCGTGCGCGATGTGGTCGGATTCGGCCGGCACCCCTACCGGGGCCGGATCCGGGGGGCCGACCCGGACGGCGCCCGGATGGTCGAGCACGCGCTGACCGTCACGAACCTCACCGAGTTCGCCGACCGCGGGGTGGAGAGCCTCTCCGGCGGGCAGTTGCAGCGCGTCTGGTTCGCCTGCTGCCTGGCCCAGGACACCGACGTGCTCCTGCTCGACGAGCCCACCACCTATCTCGACCTGCGCTACCAGGTGGAGATCCTCGACCTCGTCCGCGATCTCGCCGACACCCACGGCGTCACCGTCGGGGTCGTGCTCCACGACCTGGACCAGGCCGCCGCCGTGGCCGACCAGGTCGTCCTCCTCTCGTCCGGGCGGATCGTCGCCGCGGGAACGCCCGGCGAGGTGTACGTCCCCGAGCGGCTCAGCGACGCCTACGGCATCCGCATCGACGTCGAACCCGACTCCTCCACCGGCACCCCGCGCACCCGCGCGGTCGGCCGCCACCACCTGCGTACCGAAAGGCCCTGAACACCCTCATGAAGAACCAGCACCTGACCTGGCCCGTCCTCGCCGCCGCGGCCGCGCTCGCCCTCACGGCCTGCGGCACCACCGAGGCGCAGAAGAAGGAGTCCGCCGGGGACAGCGCGGTGACCATCACCGACTCCCGCGGCAAGAAGATCACGCTCGACGGGCCGGCCAAGCGCGTCGTCGGCACCGAGTGGAACGTCGTCGAGACGCTCGTGACCCTCGGCGTCCAGCCGGTCGGCGTCGCCGACGTCAAGGGCTACACCGCGTACGACACGGCGGCCCCGCTCACCAAGGGCGTCAAGGACATAGGCACCAGAGGCGAGCCCAGCGTCGCCACCGTCGCCGGTCTCAAGCCCGACCTCATCGTCGCCACCACCGACCTGTCCGACTCCGCCATCGCGCAGCTGTCGAAGGCCGCCCCGGTCGCGGTGGTGCGCTCGGCCGACGCGAGCCGGCAGATCGACCAGATGGTCGACACCGTCGAGCTCATCGGACAGGCCACCGGCACCGAGGACAAGGCCAAGTCCGAGATCGCCTCCTTCCGCAAGGCGGTCGAGGACGGGAAGAAGAAGCTCGCGGACGCCGGGCTCGACGGCGAGAAGGTCGCCTTCGCCGACGGCTGGCAGGAAGGCAACCAGGTCTCGGTGCGCCCGTACGTCAAGGGCTCGCTGCTCTCCGACGTGAACACCGAACTCGGCCTCGTCGACCCGTGGAAGCTGGAGGGCGACAAGGCCT
This sequence comes from Streptomyces sp. NPDC058375, assembly GCF_042723425.1. Classification (NCBI taxonomy): domain Bacteria; kingdom Bacillati; phylum Actinomycetota; class Actinomycetes; order Kitasatosporales; family Streptomycetaceae; genus Streptomyces; species Streptomyces sp. NPDC058375. Next base: position 7,092 of record NZ_JBHXJG010000267.1, read on the forward strand.
ACGGCCTGGCGGCGACGGACGTCGAGGGCCTCACGAAGATCGGCGACGCGCAGTTCGCGTACATCGCCAACGACTCCGACGGCGGCGACCCGTTCGCCGACGGTCTCAAGGACAACGCGGTCTGGAAGTCCCTCCCGTTCGTCAAGAACGACGAGGTCCACCGGCTGCCCGACGGCATCTGGATGTTCGGCGGCACCGCGTCGATGCGCGAGTACATCGACGCCCTCGTCGGCGCGCTGACCGCCTGACGATGAGCACCCGCACCCCAACCGCCCCGCCCGCCCCCGTGAAGAGGGTGGCGGGCGCGGCCGGTCCGGCCGGGGACGTGTCCCCGGCGGCGGCCGGCCCACCGGCCCGCCGCGGCCGGATGTTCCTCCTTGCGCTCGCGGGGATCGTCGCCCTGGCCGCCCTCGCGCTCACGCACGTGAGCCAGGGCACCGCCGCCGTCGATCTGCACACGCTCTGGCAACTGGCCACCGGGGCCACGTCCGACCGCAGTGCCCACGAGCAGACGGCCGCCGTGGTCCTGGACTCCCGGCTGCCCCGGCTCGCCGCGGGCCTCCTCGTCGGCTGCGCGCTCGGCGCGGCGGGCGCGGCCCTCCAGTCGGTGTCGCGCAACATGCTGGCGTCCCCCGACACGCTGGCCGTGAACGCGGGCGCGTATCTCGCGGTGGTCACCGTCGCCGCGTTCGGGATCACGCTGCCCGCGCTGCCGGCCGGGGCCACGGCGTTTCTCGGGGGGCTTTGCGCGGCGGCCGTCGTGCTCGGCCTGTCCCGGGCGGGGGCCGGGCCGATCCGGCTGGTGCTGGCGGGATCCGCGCTCACGCTCGCGCTGTCCGGGCTGAGCGGGATGCTGCTGCTCCTGCGCTCCCAGCAGACGACCGGTCTCTTCGCCTGGGGCAACGGTTCGCTCGCCCAGATCGGCATGCAGTCCATCGACCGGCTCACCCCGGTGGCCCTCGTGGCGTTCGCCGGGCTCATGCTGCTGGGCCGGCGCCTCGACATCCTCGCCCTCGGCGACGACGGTGCGGCGGTCGTGGGGGTGAGCCCCCGGCTGACGCGCAGCGTCGCCGTGATCCTCGCGGTGCTGCTGGCGGCGGTGTCGGTGGCGGTCGCGGGGCCGGTCGGCTTCGTCGGCCTGTGCGCGCCCGCGGCGGTCCGGCTGCTCAGCACCTGGATCCCGGGCCTGGTCCGGCACCGCGCGTTCATCCCCGCGTCGGCGCTCGCGGGCGTGCTCGTGGTGCTCGGCGCGGATGTGCTGCTGCGCGCGGTGTTCGGCGCCCAGGCGGGGGCCGAGGTGCCCACCGGCATCGTCACGACCTGCTTCGGCGCGCTCGTGCTGATCGTCCTGGCCTACCGGTCGCGCGACATGGGCACGGACAGCGGCTCGACGGCGTTCGCCAAGCTGCGCAGCCGGCGCGCGTTCGTCCTCACTCTGGTGGCCACGGTCGTGGGGCTGCTCGGCGCGGTGGTGGTGGCGACGCTCTTCGGCGACGCGACGCTGCTGCTGGGCGATGTGGGCAACTGGCTCGCCGGCCGGTCGGGACAGTTCGTCAGTTACGTCTTGGACACGCGGGTTCCCCGGGTGGCCGCCGCCCTACTGGCCGGTGCGGCGCTGGCGGTCGCGGGCGCCGTCGTCCAGGCGGTGTCGCGCAACCCGCTCGCGGAGCCGGGCGTCCTCGGGGTCGTCAGCGGGGCCGGGGTCGGGGCGGTCGCCGTCCTCACCGTCGTACCGCTGGCGAGCTTCTGGCTGATCGGCGGCTCCGCGCTGGCCGGTGCGGCGGCAGCGGCGGCGCTGGTGTTCGGTCTGGCCTCACGCCGTGGCCTGGAACAGAACCGTCTGGTGCTCATCGGCATGGGTGTGCACGCGGGTGCGGGCGCGTTCGTGAGTCTGCTGATCGTGCTCACCGATCCGTACAACGAGACGAAGGCGCTGGCCTGGCTGGGCGGCTCGACGTACGGGCGGACGTTCCCCGAGCTGGTTCCGGTGCTGGCGGGGCTGGTCGTGGCGCTGCCCGTCCTCGTGGTGATGCGCCGCGAACTGGACCTGATCGGGCTGGACAACGAGACGCCGGCCCTGCTCGGTGTGCGGATCGGGGCCACCCGGCTGGCGCTGTTGAGCCTCGCCGTCCTCCTGACGGCGGGTGCCGTCGCGGCGGTCGGCGTGATCGGGTTCGTCGGCCTCGTCGCTCCGCACGCGGCCCGCGCCCTGGTGGGCCGGAGCCATGCGCGGGTCATTCCGGTGAGCGCGCTGCTCGGGGCGCTGCTGGTGGTCGTGTCCGACGTGGTCGGCCGGACGGTCATCGCCCCGGCGCAGATCCCGGTCGGGCTGCTCACGGCCGTGATCGGCGCGCCGTACTTCATCTGGCTGCTCTGGCGGTCCCGGCGCGAGGGCTGACGTGCGCCGTACCGGCGGTGCGTGACCGCCGGTACGG
>NZ_JBHXJG010000268.1:0-9505 GCF_042723425.1 Streptomyces sp. NPDC058375
CACCGGGTGCCCTCCCCCAACACCCAACTCCGGGGCGGCCCCCCTCCGTGGGCCCCCCGCCTCTGCCGACGACGGGCGGGGGAAGCCCGCACCTCCCCCCGCCCGTCGTCCTCCACCCCGACACATCCCCCCAGGGAGGCAGCCCGTGACCGCACACGCCGATCGTGAAGGCCACATCCAGGCCCCAGGCCGCACCGACGCCCCGAGCCCTTCGGGGGCCGCCGGCCCCGCGGGCGCCGCGGACCGTAGTGAGGCCACCGGCCTGGACGGTACTGCGGGCCCTTCGGGGGTCACCGGCCCGGTCGGTACTGCGGCCCGTTCGGAGGCCGCCGGCTCGGTCGGCACTTCGGGCCGTACGGAGGCCGCCGGCTCGGTCGGCACTGCGGGCCGCACCGGCGTCTGGTTCATCGGAGCGCGCGGCTCCGTGGCGACCACCGCCACCGCAGGCTGCGCCGCCATCGCCGCGGGCCTCCACCCGCCGACCGGCATGGTCACCGAGACGCCCTCCTTCGCCGACACCGGGCTGCCGGCCCTGACCGACCTGGTCTTCGGAGGCCACGACACCCTCGACTGCCCGCTGTCCAAGCGGGCCGAGGCGCTGGCCGACGGCGGCGTACTCCCGCACGGCCTCCCCTCCGCCGTACGCGCCGAACTCGACGCGGCCGACGCCGAGATCCGCCCCGGCGGCCCCCTGCCCGGCGACACCCGCACCGACCAGGAACTCATCGCCGCGTTCGCCGCCGACCTCACCGACTTCAACCACCGGCACAACCTGGCCCGCACCGTCGTCGTCAACGTCGCCTCCACCGAACCCGCGCCCGGCCCCGACGACACCCGGCTGCCCGCCAGCTCCCTCTACGCGGCCGCCGCCCTGCGCGCCGGCTGCTCCTACGCCAACTTCACCCCCTCCACCGGCCTGCGCGCCCCCGCGCTCACCGACACCGTCGCCTCCAGCGGACTTCCCCACGCCGGACGCGACGGCAAGACCGGCCAGACGCTGCTCCGTTCCGTGCTCGCCCCGATGTTCCTCCAGCGCGCCCTCGCCGTACGGGCGTGGTCCGGGTCGAACCTGCTGGGCGGCGGGGACGGGGCGGCGCTGGCCGACCCGGCGGCCGCGGCCGCGAAGAACGCCGGCAAGGAGCGCGTCCTCGCCGACACCTTCGGCACCGCCCCCGAGGGCGAGGTGCACATTGACGACGTGCCCGCCATGGGGGACTGGAAGACCGCCTGGGACCACATCGCCTTTGACGGATTCCTCGGCTCCCGCATGGTCCTCCAGACCATCTGGCAGGGCTGCGACTCGGCCCTCGCCGCCCCCCTGGTCCTGGACCTGGCGCGACTGCTCGCCCGCGCCCACGAGAAGGGGGTCGGCGGCCCCCTGCCGGAGCTGGGGTTCTACTTCAAGGACCCGGACGGCGGGACCTCGGCGGCGCTCGCCGAGCAGTACGCCACGTTGCTCGCCTTCGCCGAGCGGCTGCGGGACCAGGCATGAGGTGGCGGGGGCGGATCCTTCCGGCCGCGCTCACCGCGGCCCTGGCCGCACTCCCGTCCGGGACCGGGCGGCACAACGGCAGGGCCCACGGCGTGCGGACGACCGCCGTGACCGATGACAGCCTGTCCGGCGCGGGTGGGACTGCGCCCGCACCGGACAGGCCTGAACCGCCCCCCACGGGCCGGAACGGGGAACAGGGTGCGGACGCCGCCGGCGCGGACCGTGCAGAAGCGGCCTCCGGGCCGGGCGCCGGCTCGGGCACCGGAGCGAGCATCGGCTCGGGCACCGGGGCGGGCGTCGGCTCAGGTGCCGGGGCGGGCGTCGGCTCAGGTACCGGCCCGTCCGCAGGCTCGGGCACCGACCGGGGCGCACCCCGGCATCGCCTGCGGGCCTGGGCGGAACTGCTGCGCGTCTCCGCCCTGTTCTCCGTGCCCGGGGACGCGCTCGCGGGCGCCGCTGCGGTGGGCCGCGGGCCCGGCCGGGGCACCGCGCTGGCGATCGGCGCGTCGCTGTGCCTGTACGAGGCCGGGATGGCCCTCAACGACTGGGCCGACCGCGACGAGGACGCGGTCGACCGCCCGCACCGCCCGATCCCGTCGGGCCGCATCAGCCCGGCGGCGGCCCTGGGCGCTGCCGGGGCACTGACCGCGGCAGGCCTCGCCCTGGCGGCCCGGGCCGGCCGCCCCGCACTGACGGTCGCCACGGGCCTGGCCGCCACGGTCTGGGCCTACGACCTGCACCTGAAGCACACCAAGGCGGGCCCGGCGGCCATGGCGGCGGCCCGCTCACTGGACCTGCTGCTGGGGGCGACGGCTACGGCGACGTACACCGGTGCGCCGGGCAGGGCAGGCCGACCCGACAACGTTGCCGGAGCGCCGGCCGGGGCGCGTGCGGCCTTGGCAGGGTCGACCCCGGCGGGAGCGGTACCGGCTTCGGCGCGGGGCACGGTGACACCCGGATCGGTGCTCGGCACGGCGACAGCGGCTCTGGCGCGCGGCGCGGCGACACCGGCCTCGGGACGCGGCGCGGAGACACGGACTTCGGTACGCGGCGCGGCGATATCGAGGCCGGTCAACGGCGCGGCGGTTCGGGGATCGGTGCGCGGCGCAGCGACGCCGGCCTCGGCACGCGGCGGACTCACCGCGTCCCTGCCCGCCCTGCCCGCCGCCCTGGTGCTGGGTGCCCACACCTACGGCGTCACCGCCGTGTCGCGCCACGAGACGCAGGGCGGCTCCACGGGCACGCCGCTCGCGGTCCTCGCCACGACGACGGCACTCGCGGCAGCGGTGCTGGGGGAGTGGTGGGGGCGGGCCCCCGACTGGCGTGGAGCCGGAGTGCGGGACGAAGGCCATCCGGGGCGAGCCGCCGCCCCCGCCGTCAGCCCGTATGGCGCAGGCCGTTTCGGGCCGGCCGCCGGCCCGGGCGCGAGGCGACCTGTTGGCGCGGCGCTCGCCGGCGCCCTCGGGCAGGCCGCCGGCCCCGACGCGAAACCGTATGGCGCACGCCGCCCTGGGTGGGCCGCCGACCTCGACGCAGGGCTGCCCGCGATCCCGGGACTCGAAGGCCTCCTCGCCAGGGCCGCCGCCGACCCCACCCGCCTCCTGACCCTCGCGCTCACCGCCGCCTACCTCCGTACCGCCGGACCAGCCCTCCTCCACGCCGCCCTGAACCCGTCCCCGCCCCTGACGCAACGGGCGGTCGGCGGGGGCATCCGGGCCATGATCCCGCTCCAGGCCGCGCTCGCCGCCCGCTCGGGATCGCCCGTCACCGGTCTCGCCGTCATGGGGCTCGTCCCCCTCGCCCGCAGCCTCGCCCGGAAGGTGAGCCTCACATGACCCTCCACCTCGGATACGGCACCAACGGGCTTACCGACCTCCGCCTCGACGACGCTCTCGGCCTGCTCGCCGACCTCGGCTACGAAGGCGTCGGCCTGACCCTCGACCACATGCACCTGGACCCGATGGCCCCGGACCTCACCGAGCGCACCCGCCAGGTCCGCCGCAGGCTCACCTCGCTCGGGCTCCGGGTCACCGTGGAGACCGGCGCCCGCTATGTCCTCGACCCGCGCCGCAAGCACGGCCCCTCCCTTCTCGACCCGGACCCCGACGCCCGGGCCGCCCGCACCGCCCTGCTGGTCCGCGCCGTCGACGTGGCCGCCGAACTCGGTGCGCACGCCGTCCACTGCTTCAGCGGCATCACCCCGCCCGGCACCTCGACGGACACCGCGTGGAAACGGCTCACCGAAGCGCTCAACCCCGTTCTCGAAGCCGCCGACCGATCCGGCGTCCCCCTCGCGATCGAACCCGAACCCGGTCACCTCCTCGCCACCCTCGCCGACTTTCACCACCTGCGCGGTCTCCTCGGCGACCCCGGACCGCTCGGCCTCACCCTCGACATCGGCCACTGCCAGTGCCTGGAGGACGCCTCGCCCGTCGACTGCATCAAGGACTCCGCACCCTGGCTCCGGCACGTCCAGATCGAGGACATGCGACGCGGAGTCCACGAGCACCTCCCGTTCGGCGACGGGGAGATCGACTTCCCGCCCGTGCTCGCCGCCCTGGCCGCCTCGGACTACCGGGGTCTCACCGTCGTCGAACTGCCCCGCCACTCCCACGCCGGCCCCGAACTGGCCCGCACCTCGATCGACTTCCTGCGCGACGCGATGACGCGCGGTACCGCGGCGAAGGGAGCCGCCCCGTGCTGACGTCCCGCAAGGAACTGGACGCCGAACTCGGCGGGGCCGCCCGCGCCTGGCTCGACGAGGCCCTCGCCGAAGCCGCCCACGACGCGGCCACCGAAGCGGCCCTCCGCTCCGGGGCGAGCCCGTACGCCTCCCCGCCGTGGGAGCTGCGCTACGCCGCCGCGGGCCGGCACTGCGGTCAGGAACACGCCGACTCCGTACGCTCCCTCCTGCTCATCGAGGCCCGCGCCCGGCTGTCCTCCGTCACCCGGCTCTACGAACAGGGCACCGCCGCCGAACGCCGCGCCGTCCTGCTCACCCTGCACCTCCTCGACCTCGGCGACACCGCTCTCCCGCTCGTCGAGGACGCCCTGCGCGCCAACGACACCCGGCTGGTCGCCGCGGCCGTCGGCCCGTACGCCGCAGAGCACCTGGGCGCCCACGCCTGGCGGCACGCCGTACTGAAGTGCCTGTTCACCGAAGTGCCCGTCGCGGCCGTCGCCCGGCTCGACGACCGTGCCCGCGGCGACGCCGAACTCGCCCGGATGCTCGACGACTTCGCCGCCGAACGCACCGCTGCGGGCCGCCCCGTCCCCGAAGACCTGCGCACGGTCCTAGGACATGCCCTCGCCCTCACCGCCCCGGCCGACGAGGGCGGCCACCCGGCCCCGCCGACCGCAGCTCCCGCAGCCCCCGCCCCCACGGAGGAGTCCTGATGCGCATCTTCGACCCCCACATCCACATGACCTCCCGCACCACCGACGACTACCAGGCGATGTACGACGCGGGCGTCCGCGCGCTCGTCGAACCCTCCTTCTGGCTCGGGCAGCCCCGCACCTCGCCCGCCAGCTTCTTCGACTACTTCGACGCGCTCCTCGGCTGGGAGCCCTTCCGCGCCTCCCAGTACGGCATTGCCCACCACTGCACGCTCGCCCTCAACCCCAAGGAGGCGAACGACCCCCGCTGCACCCCCGTCCTGGACGCGCTGCCCCGCTACCTCGTCAAGGACTCGGTCGTCGCCGTCGGCGAGATCGGCTACGACTCCATGACCCCGGCCGAGGACCACGCCCTGGCCGCCCAGCTTCAGCTCGCCGCCGACCACGCTCTGCCAGCGCTCGTCCACACCCCGCACCGCGACAAGCTCGCCGGTCTCCACCGCACCATCGACGTCATCCGCGAATCGAACCTCCCCCCGGAGTTCGTCCTCCTCGACCACCTCAATGAGACAACCGTAAAGGCCGCCACTGACAGCGGCTGCTGGGCCGGGTTCTCCATCTACCCGGACACCAAGATGGACGAGGACCGGATGGTCACCATCCTGCAGAACCACGGCACCGAGAAGATGCTCGTCAACTCGGCCGCGGACTGGGGCAAGAGCGACCCCCTGAAGACCCGCAAGGTCGCCGACGCGATGCTGAAGGCCGGCTTCACCGAGGACGACGTCGACCAGGTCCTGTGGCGCAACCCGGTCGCCTTCTACGGCCAGAGCGGCCGCCTCCAGCTGGACGTCCCCGCCCCCGACTCACTCCACGAGGGCAACTCCATCCTGCGCGGCGGGGAGTGAGGCGGCCATGCGCTTCCGCCACCCGGACGGCTCGACGGTCCACCTCGCCTACTGCACCAACGTCCACCCCGCCGAAACCCTGGAAGGCGTCCGCGCCCAGCTCCGCGACCACTGCGAACCCGTCCGCCGCCGACTCGGCCGGGACCGCCTCGGCATCGGCCTCTGGCTCGCCCGGGACGCGGCCCGCACCCTGATCAACGACCCCGCCGAACTCCGCTCCTTGCGCGCCGAACTCGACAGCCGCGGCCTGGAAGTGGTCACCCTCAACGGCTTCCCGTACGAAGGGTTCGGCGCCGACGAGGTCAAATACCGGGTCTACCGTCCTGACTGGACCGAACCCGACCGCCTCGCCCACACCACCGACCTCGCCCGCCTCCTGGCCGCCCTGCTCCCCGACGACGCCACCGAGGGCACCATCTCCACTCTGCCGCTCGCCTGGCGCACTCCGTACGACGGCGACCCCGAGGCCGCCCGCACCGCACGCGCCGCCCTCACCACGCTCGCCCAGCGCCTCGACGCGCTGGCCGAGATGACCGGCAAGTCCATCCGCATCGGCCTCGAACCGGAGCCGGGCTGCACGGTGGAGACCACCGCCGACGCGATCGCCCCCCTCACCGATGTCGGCCACGACCGGATCGGCATCTGCGTCGACACCTGCCACCTCGCCACCTCCTTCGAGGACCCCGGACCCGCACTCGACGCCCTGGCCGCCGCAGGCGTCCGTGTCGTCAAGTCCCAGCTCTCCGCCGCCCTGCACGCCGAACACCCGCACCTGCCCGAGGTCCGGACCGCGCTCGCCGCGTTCGCCGAACCCCGCTTTCTGCACCAGACCCGCACGCACACCGCCGCCGGACTGCGCGGCACCGACGACCTTGACGAAGCCCTCGCCGGCCGGGCGCTCCCGGACTCCACCCCCTGGCGCGCCCACTTCCACGTACCCCTGCACGCACCCCCGGCGCCCCCGCTGACCTCGACGCTGCCCGTCCTCCGGGACACGCTCGCTCGGCTCGTCGGCGGACCCGTGCCCCTGACCCGGCACCTGGAGGTGGAGACGTACACCTGGCAGGCGCTGCCCCCCGAACTGCGGCCCCGCACCCGCACCCAGCTCGCCGACGGCATCGCCGCCGAACTCACCCTCGCCCGCGACCTCCTGGTCGACCTCGGCCTCAAGGAACTGCCATGACCGACGAAGCCGTCCCCGGCCCCACCCCCCTCCTCGTCCTCGACGTCGTCGGCCTCACCCCTCAGCTCCTGGCCCACATGCCCAACCTCGCGGCGCTCGGGAAGCAGGGCGCGCAGGCATCCCTCTCCACCGTGCTGCCGGCCGTCACCTGCGCCGCCCAGTCGACGTTCCTCACCGGCACGATGCCCGCCGAACACGGCATCGTCGCCAACGGCTGGTACTTCCGCGAGCTCGGCGACGTCCTGCTGTGGCGCCAGCACAACGGGCTCGTCGAGGGCGACAAACTCTGGGACGCGGCCCGCCGCGCCCACCCCGGCTACACCGTCGCCAACATCTGCTGGTGGTACGCGATGGGCGCCGACACCGACTGGACCGTCACGCCGCGCCCCGTCTACTACGCCGACGGCCGCAAGGAACCCGACTGCTACACCCGGCCGCCCGCCCTGCACGACGAACTGACCGACAAACTCGGCACGTTCCCCCTCTTCCACTTCTGGGGCCCCGGCGCCGACCTCGTCTCCTCCCAGTGGATCATCGACGCCACCCGCCACATCATCGCCACCCGCACCCCCGACCTCGCCCTCTGCTACCTGCCCCACCTGGACTACGACCTCCAGCGCTTCGGCCCCAACGACCCCCGCTCCCACCGGGCCGCCGCCGACCTCGACCGGGCGATCGCCCCGCTGCTGGCCGACGCCCGCGCCGAAGGCCGTACGGTCGTCGCGCTCTCCGAATACGGCATCACCCGCGTCGACCGCCCCATCGACATCAACCGCGCCCTGCGCCGGGCGGGCCTGCTGGAGGTCCACACCCAGGACGGCATGGAATACCTGGACCCGATGACGTCCCGGGCCTTCGCCGTCGCCGACCACCAGCTCGCCCACATCTACGTACGCCGCCCCGAGGACCTGGAGGCGACCCGGGCCGCCCTCGCGGACCTGCCCGGTATCGAGCAGCTCCTCGACGACGAGGGCAAGAAGGCGCACCACCTGGACCACCCCCGCTCCGGCGAACTGGTCGCCGTCGCGGAGAAGGACGCGTGGTTCACGTACTACTACTGGCTCGACGACGCACGCGCCCCCGACTTCGCCCAGCTCGTCGAGATCCATCGCAAGCCCGGCTACGACCCCGTCGAGCTCTTCATGGACCCCCAGGACCCCTACGTCCGGGTCAAGGCCGTTTCGGCGGTCGCCCGCAAGAAGCTCGGCATGCGCTACCGCATGGCGGTCGTCCCCCTGGACCCCTCACCTATTCGCGGCAGCCACGGCCGCCTCCCCGAGAGCGACGACGAAGGTCCGCTCATCCTCTGCTCCACCCCCCACGCGTTCACCGACCGGGTCAGGGCCACCGAAGTGAAGTCCCTGCTCCTCAAGCTTGCCGGACTGCACTGACAATCCCCGTCACGCGCCCGGCACCGCACCGCTCACCCACGTCACCCATGTACCCAAGGGAGTCACGCGAACATGAGCCGCACCTCCAAGGACACCGAACTCGCCCGCAGACTGAGCCGCCGCAACATCCTGGGCGTCGCCGCCGGAGCCACCGCGGCCACGATCATCGGCACGGCGAGCGCCCAGGCAGCCGACCGGGGCCAGGGCCACGGGCACGGCAACGGTCATGGTCACGGCCATGGGCACGGCCACGGACACGGCAAGGGCAAGCCCGTCCTGCCCCCCGGCCGCCTCGGCATCCAGCTCTACAGCCTCCGCGACCAGGTCTCCACGCTCGGCTTCGCCCCCGTCTTCGCGGAACTGGAGAAGTACGGCTACGACGAGATCGAGTTCGCCGGATACACCCAGGGAACGGCCGGCGCCATCACCCTCGCGCAGCTCAAGCGGCTGGCCCGGGACCACGGCCTCAACCCGATCGGCAGCCACGTCGGTTACTACGACGACAACAACCCCGGCGCGTACACCTTCGCCCAGAACCTGGAGAAGGTCCTCGACGACGCCCAGGCGCTCGGCCTCAAGCACATCGGCACGGCCTCCGGCCCCTTCCGCTACGGCGACACCGTGGACGGCTGGAAGCGGGCGGCCGAGGACTTCAACACGTACGGGGCGGCCGCCCGCAAGCGCGGCATGAAGTTCTACCAGCACAACCACGCCGAGGAGTTCTCCTTCGCGACCGACAAGCCGCGCGTACGCCTCTACGACGTGCTGCTCGAAGAGACCGACCCGGACCTCGTCTATCTGGAGATGGACATCTACTGGGCGTTCTGCGCCCAGTTCCGCTTCAGCAAGCGCGTGGACGGCACCCCGGCCCCGCTCGACCCGCTGAAGTACGTCCTGAAGAACCCGGAACGCTACCCCCTCTTCCACGTCAAGGACGGCGTCCGCGACGACACGACCCGCGACGGCTACCGCATGTCGGACGTCGGCGACGGGGACATCGACTACAAGACGTTCCTGTCCAAGGTCACCAAGCGCACCCACCACGGCCGGAGCTACCACCACTGGCAGACCGAGCACGACAACCCGGTCGAGTCGCTCGCCTTCGCCCGCAAGTCCAGCGAGCATCTGCACTCGCTGCGCGAGGGCCGCTGCGGCGACTGACGTGCGAGGCCCGGCCCGCCGGAGAGATCCCGGC
>NZ_JBHXJG010000269.1:0-9504 GCF_042723425.1 Streptomyces sp. NPDC058375
GGGCCCCGGCGCGTCCACCCCGTTTAGGGAAGGGGCGGGGCGGGGAGTTGTCGTGGCGCAGGAGACGCGTCTCAGCACCCCCGCACCCCCAGGACCCCCGCCCCCGCCTCCCACCCCCGCCATCCCCCGTTTCCTCCCCCCGGCCAGGCCGCGCCCCCTCCACCCCAGCGGTAGGCTGACGACGCCTGATCCACGCGGATCGGAACTCGCATGCTCGAAGGGACTCACCCCATGGCGCTCGAAGCCGGCCTCCTGGAGATCCTGGCCTGCCCGGCCTGCCACTCCCCGCTCGACGACCGTTCGGCGGCCGACAGCCCCGAACTGGTCTGCACGGGCGACGACTGCGGCCTGGCCTACCCGGTCCGGGACGGCATCCCGGTCCTTCTCGTCGACGAGGCCCGCCGCCCCGCCTGACCGCGAGCGACGCACGTACGGGCAGGACGGCGCCCGGCAGCACACGGCAGCCGGCGCCCCGACCGACGACAACGGGACGGACCGCAGGCAGGGCCACCATTCGGTCACGGCCGCCAGGCCTGGCGGCCGCGCCACAGGACCCTCGTACGTGCACCCGCAGCCCGCACCCCACCCGGTGATCGGAGGCCCATCGCCATGCTCGACGAGTCCTTGCTCGACGCCCCGGAAGCCCTGGCCCGAGCCGACCGCCGCGATCTGCTGCGCGGTGCCGCCGAGGCCGGCGCCCGGGTCCGTACCGCCGCCCGGCACGCGGCCGAGGCCGGCATCGGCGGCCTGGCCCCCGAGGGACGCCCCCGTGCAGTCCTCGTCGCGGGCCCCGGCACCGCCGCCTCCGGAGTCGCCGACCTGATCGGCGCACTGGCAGGCGCAGCCGCCCCGGTCGTACGAATCAACCCCACGGGCGTCGCCCCCGCCCCCGGCGCCCTGCGCTGGGCACTGCCCGGCTGGGCCGGATCCGTGGACCTGCTCCTCATCGCGACCGCCGACGGCTCCGAACCGGGCCTCGCCCTGCTCGCCGAGCAGGCCTACCGCCGCGGCTGCACCGTCGTCGCCGTCGCCCCCACCCGCTCCCCGCTGCGCGAGGCGGTCGACGGGGTGCACGGATTGGTCGTCCCGATGGCAGCTGCCCCGCACGGCGAGTACGACGCGGAGACCTCGGCCGCCGGCCCCGGCACACTGTGGGCGCTGCTCACCCCCCTGCTGGCGCTCCTGGACCGGGTCGGCCTGGTGACCGCGACGCCGGAGGACCTGCAGAAGGTGGCGGACCGCCTGGACAGCACCGCGGAACGCTGCGGCCCGGCCATCGCCACGTACAGCAACCCCGCCAAGACGCTCGCCGCCGAGCTCGCCGACAGCCTGCCGCTGCTGTGGACGGAGGGCGATGCCGCGGGCCCGGTGGGGCGCCGCTTCGCCGCCGTACTGTCCGAGCTGGCCGGCCGCCCCGCCCTGGCCGCGGAACTCCCCGAGGCGCTGCCCTCGCACGGCGGGCTCCTCGCAGGGGACTTCGCGGCCGGCGCGGACCCCGACGACTTCTTCCGCGACCGGGTCGACGAGGGAGAGACGCTCAGAGCCCGGGTGGTCCTGCTCCGGGACCGCCCCACGGGAGGCCTCAGCGCCTACCCGGCGGCCCGGGAACTGGCGCTCGGCCACGACACACCCGTGAGCGAGCTGGAACCGGAGGAGGGCGGCGCACTGGAAACCGTGGCGGAACTTCTCGCGATCACGGACTTCGCCGCGGTGTACCTCTCGCTGGCCTCGGCCCCCCAGCCCTGACAGAAGCCCACACTCTCTGGCCACCCCCACGACGCCAGGCCCTCACGCAACACTGATATCCCTGGTGCACACACCACACACCACACACCACACACCACACACCACACTGCGCGGTAGACACAACGCCGTCCACCACGCCACCGCGACCCACCGCACCACGAGCCCCACCACACCGCGCCCCCCCCACCAAGCCCCACCCCACCCTTGACCACGGCACCGCGCCCCACCCCACCCGAGGACGACTTCATGGACCGGCTGTCCAACACCGTGCGCCCCTACGCCTGGGGGTCCACCACGGCCATCCCCGCCCTGCTCGGCATCGCGCCCACCGGCGAACCGCAGGCCGAGATGTGGATGGGAGCCCACCCCGGAGCGCCCTCACGTATCACCCGCACCACCGCGTCCGGTGAGACGGAACTGGCCCTCACCGAGGCCATCGACGCCGACCCGGAAGGCGAACTCGGAGCGCCGACCATCGCCCGGTTCGGCCCCCGCCTCCCCTTCCTCCTGAAGCTCCTCGCCGCCGGCGCCCCCCTCTCCGTCCAGGTCCATCCTGACCTGGACCAGGCCCGCGAGGGGTACGCCGACGAGGAGGCCCGGGGCGTCCCGATAGACGCCCCCCACCGCACGTACAAGGACGCGAACCACAAGCCCGAACTGATCTGCGCCCTCACCCCCTTCGCCGGACTCTGCGGCTTCCGCCCGCCCACCGAGGCGGCGGACGCGATGGAGGCGCTGGGAGTCGACTCCCTCAAGCCGTACGTGGACCTCCTCCGCGCCCACCCGGAGGAGGCCGCACTCCGCGAGGTGCTCACGGCGATCCTCGGCGCGAACCCGGCGGAGATGGCCGAGACCGTCACCGAGGCCGCGGCCGCCGCCGAACGTCTCGGCGGCACCCACGCCCCGTACGCCCGCATCGCCCACCACTTCCCCGGCGACCCCGGGGTACTGGCAGCCATGCTGCTGAACTACGTACAACTCCAGCCCGGCGAAGCCCTGTTCCTCGGCGCCGGCGTCCCGCACGCCTATCTCGACGGCCTCGGCGTCGAGATCATGGCCAACTCGGACAACGTCCTGCGCTGCGGCCTGACCCCCAAGCACATCGACGTCCCCGAACTCCTGCGCATCGTCCGCTTCGAGGCCACCGAGCCCGGCGTGCTGCGCCCGGAGGCGGCCCCGTCCGGCGAGGAGCTCTACGAGACCCCGGTCGACGAGTTCGCCCTGTCCCGCTACACGCTCGCCTCCGGGGCGGCCCCCACCGACCTGACCGCACCCACCCCCCAGATCCTGCTCTGCACTGCGGGCACCGTCACGGTCGGCGAACTCGCCCTCGCACCGGGGGAGTCGGCCTACGTCCCGGCCGGCGAGCGTGTCGAAGCGACGGGGCGGGGCACACTCTTCCGGGCCACCGTGGCGGCCTGACCCACGGGCCGTCCCGGCGGCTGCAACAATGTGCCGCCTCACCACGGCGGCACGTGCCGCCGCGCAACGACGAAGGGACACCACGCACTCATGAGCGCGTCAGGCGGAACCAAGGCGATCGTGGCGGCACTCGCCGCCAACCTCTCGATCGCCGTGGCCAAATTCGTAGCGTTCCTCTTCAGTGGTTCCTCGTCGATGCTCGCGGAGAGCGTCCACTCGCTCGCCGACTCGGGCAATCAGGGGCTCCTGCTGCTCGGAGGCAAGAGGGCGAAACGCGAAGCGACCCCTGAACACCCCTTCGGCTACGGGCGCGAGCGTTACATCTACGCGTTCCTCGTCTCCATCGTCCTCTTCTCGGTCGGTGGCATGTTCGCGGTGTACGAGGGCTACGAGAAGATCAAGCACCCGCACGAGATCGAGGCCTGGTACTGGCCGGTCGGGGTCCTGGTCTTTGCGATCATCGCCGAGATCTTCTCCTTCCGTACGGCGATCAAGGAGTCCAACCTCACCCGAGGCGACCGCTCCTGGACCGAGTTCGTCCGCCGGTCCAAGGCCCCCGAGCTGCCGGTCGTCCTGCTGGAGGACCTCGGCGCCCTCGTCGGCCTGATCCTGGCGCTCGGCGGTGTCGGCCTCGCCCTCGCCACCGGAAACGGCGTCTGGGACGGCATCGGCACCCTCTGCATCGGCATCCTGCTGATCCTCATCGCGATCGTCCTCGCCGTAGAGACGAAGTCCCTCCTGCTCGGCGAGTCCGCCGGCATCGAGGACGTTCAGAAGATCAAGGCGGCCGTGGTGGACGGTGACACCGTCACCCGCATCATCCACATGCGCACCCTGCACCTCGGCCCCGAGGAGCTGCTGGTCGCCGCCAAGATCGCGGTCCGGCACGACGAGACCGCCGCCGAGGTCGCCGAGGCCATCAACGCCGCCGAGACCCGCATCCGCGCAGCGTGCCCGATCGCACGGGTCATCTACCTGGAGCCGGACATCTACAACGCGCAGGCCGCCGCGACCGGAACCAACCCGGGCAAGACGCCCGGCGGCCCGTCCGACGCCCCGAGCGATTCCGGCCACTGACCCACCGCACACCGGCCCCGATCGGCCCGGTGACCCCTCACACACGCCCCTCTCCCCGAACGGGCTGGGGCTCACTGGGCCGTTCGGTGTAGATTCGGATACGGATAACAGACGTCGCTGCTGATGGCGGTCGACCGGCTGGCGGGAGCGAGCCGGGCGAGGGACAGAGGGCCTCCGACGGACTGCACTGCGAACGCCCGGGCATTCGTGTGCCCGCCGCGCCGCAGAGTCAGCCCAGACAGCCCACCCTCGACCCATCACGAGGAGCAGCCCGTTATGACGACGGCCACCAACCGCCAGGACTTCAAGGTCGCCGACCTCTCCCTCGCCGCTTTCGGGCGCAAGGAGATCACGCTCGCCGAGCACGAGATGCCCGGTCTGATGTCGATCCGCAAGGAGTTCGCCGCCGCCCAGCCGCTGGCCGGCGCCCGGATCACCGGCTCGCTGCACATGACCGTGCAGACCGCCGTGCTCATCGAGACCCTCGTCGCCCTGGGCGCCGAGGTCCGCTGGGCCTCCTGCAACATCTTCTCCACCCAGGACCACGCCGCCGCCGCCATCGCGGTCGGCCCGAACGGCACCCCGGACGCCCCCGGGGGCGTCCCGGTCTTCGCCTGGAAGGGCGAGACCCTGGAGGAGTACTGGTGGTGCACGGAGCAGGCGCTGACCTGGCCGAACACCCCCACCGGCGGCCCGAACATGATCCTGGACGACGGTGGCGACGCCACCCTCCTCGTCCACAAGGGCGTCGAGTTCGAGAAGGCCGGCGCCGCCCCGGACCCGTCGACCGCGGACAGCGAGGAGTACGCCCACATCCTCACCCTGCTGAACCGCACCCTCGGCGAGGCCCCGCAGAAGTGGACCCAGCTCGCGTCCGAGATCCGCGGTGTCACCGAGGAGACGACGACGGGCGTCCACCGCCTGTACGAGATGCACCGTGACGGTTCCCTCCTGTTCCCCGCGATCAACGTGAACGACGCGGTGACCAAGTCGAAGTTCGACAACAAGTACGGCTGCCGCCACTCCCTCATCGACGGCATCAACCGCGCCACCGACGTCCTGATCGGCGGCAAGACCGCCGTCGTCTTCGGCTACGGCGACGTGGGCAAGGGCTGCGCGGAGTCCCTGCGCGGCCAGGGCGCCCGCGTGATCATCACGGAGATCGACCCGATCTGCGCGCTGCAGGCGGCGATGGACGGCTACCAGGTCGCCACGCTGGACGACGTGGTGGAGCAGGCGGACATCTTCATCACCACGACGGGCAACAAGGACATCATCATGGCCAAGGACATGGCCCGGATGAAGCACCAGGCGATCGTCGGGAACATCGGCCACTTCGACAACGAGATCGACATGGCCGGTCTCGCGCAGATCGACGGCATCGTCAAGGACGAGGTCAAGCCCCAGGTCCACACCTGGACGTTCGCCGACGGCAAGGTCCTCATCGTCCTGTCCGAGGGCCGCCTCCTCAACCTGGGCAACGCGACCGGACACCCGTCCTTCGTGATGTCCAACAGCTTCGCGGACCAGACCCTCGCGCAGATCGAGCTGTTCACGAAGCCCCAGGAGTACCCGACCGACGTGTACGTGCTGCCCAAGCACCTGGACGAGAAGGTCGCCCGTCTCCACCTCGACGCCCTGGGCGTCAAGCTCACGACCCTGCGCCCCGAGCAGGCGGCGTATATCGGTGTCGAGGTAGAGGGCCCGTACAAGCCCGACCACTACCGCTACTGATCCACTCCCGGCGGTGGGGCGGCCGGCCGCCCGCACCCCCCGCGGCGGCCCCCCCACCCCCCCCACGACCGCCCCCGAAGCGGAGCCCGCCGCAGATCCGCAGCAGAACCGAGTGCAGGCCCCCGCACCCCCGTGCCGGGGGCCTGCGCCCGTTACCGCCCCCGCACAGTCCGAGGAACCCGAAGGACCCCATGCCCCGCGGCAGGTATTCGCTCCACGACCTTCACGATCACACCCCCCTCGGCGAAGAACACTTCCACTGCGCCCCCGGCCCCTCCGGCTGGCGCTACGTCTCCCAGACCACATCCCCCTCCGGAGACCACCTCGGCTCCGTCGACCTCGCCCTGGACGAGCTGGGCCGGCCGATCCGCCTCGAACTGCACGCCGCGAGCTGGCAGGTACGAGGAGCAGCCCTGGAAGGGGTCACCTGGGTCAGGACAGACCCGACCGGCAGCCACGCCACCGAAGGCAACGTCCGTGCCCACACCTTCGCCGGCACGTCCCCCGCATTCCTCATCGCCATGACCCGCCTCCTGCGCCTCACCCCCGCTTCCCCCACGACCCGCGTCCGCGTGGTCACCTTCACGGACCCGGTTCTCGCATCCAGGACCGTCGACCAGTCCTGGGCCCTGATGAACAGTGAAGCGCACGCCACTGACAACGGCCCCCTGATCGTGGACGAATACCAGGTCAGCGCCCTGGACACCGGGGAGCAGCACACCGTCCACATCGCCGGCGACGTGGTCCTCGCAGCACCCGGCATCGAGCTCGAACACCTGGAGACGCCCCCGTCCCCCCGCGCCTCCGGCCCCCTGACCGACCCGGACCTGTCACCCGGCACCGGACCGGACACCGACGAGCCGGCCACCGACTAGCCGGGCGGAGCGAACCCGGCCGAGGAGACACCTCCACCCCGCTCCGCAGAAGCCCCGCCGTGCCCCCCGGCCCCGGCAGCCATCGACCCCCCGAAGCGCACCCCCGACAGGCCGGGCGAGCCCAACACCGCGGGCCCACCCGGCACCGCAGGCCCGCTCGGCACCGCAGGCCCACCCGGCACCGCGGGCCCGCCCGGCCCGGCAGGCGGGGACGGCACGGGCCCCTCGGCCCGGGGCCCGGCGAACACGCGCCGCGCATCCCGTGACTGCCGCTCATGCACCACCGCCGCCAGAAACGCCGCCGCAGGAACACCCTGCGGCGCGGCGGCCCCCGTCCGCGCGACCAGCTCACCGGCCAGCCGTTCCGCGATCGACCGCCCCACGCCGGGATCCAGCTGCTGCATCCGCGTCAGGTACTGCCGTACCGCGGACCAGAGCTCGTCCGGTACGCCCGACAGATCCAGCTCCGCGAACCGGCCGACCAGCCAGGGCGGGGGAGGCGGCACGGCGACGGACCGGCCCGTCGCCGCGACGCGCTCCCGGATCACCAGCGTCCCTGCGAACACGTCACCGATCCGGCGCCCCCGTGCCGACACCAGGGAGGCGATGGAGGCCAGGGCACCGAAGGTCAGAAGGATCTCGACGAGCCCCATGGCCCCCCGGACGAGCGCGTGCCGGAACCGGACCGGCCCACCGTCGTCCCGCACCACCCGCAGCCCGCAGGCCAGCTTCCCCAGCGAGCGGCCATGGCTCAGCGTCTCCACCGCGACCGGACCACCGATCAGGACCAGCAGGAACGAGGCGACCCCGATCGCCGCGACAGCGGCCTCGTCCAGGGCGGCGGAAGCGATACCCAGCAGCACCGAGACCAGGACGAAGACGGCGAACGTCACGGCCAGATCGATGGCCGAGGCCAGCGCCCGGCTGGGCAGCCGCGCGGGCCTCAACCCCAGAACGACCGCGTCACCGGTCACCAGCTCACTCATCGGGCCCCACCCTTCGCCGACCTTCTCTGCCCCAGCCGGGCCCAGTCTGCCAAGCTGACCGCCAGCGCGCCGCAGTAGTACGGACCCGTACGCCCCCTTGCCTGGAGCAACAGACGCCCATGGACCTCGACGTCTTCGTCACCGCCCACCGCTCGGAGTGGGACCGCCTCGAACACCTCCTGCGCCGAGGACGCCGCCTCACGGGCGCGGAAGCAGACGAACTGGTCGTCCTGTACCAACGCACGGCGACGCACCTCTCGCTGATCCAGTCGAGCAGCACCGACCCACTCCTCACGGGCCGTCTCACCCAGCTCGTGGCCCGCGCCCGGTCCACGGTGACCGGCACCCACAAGGCCTCCTGGCGCGACGCGGCCCGGTTCCTCACCACCGGATTTCCGGCCGCGGTCTACCGCTCCCGCCACTGGTGGATCCCCACCGCCGTGCTCTCGACAGCGCTGGCGGCATTGCTGGGCTGGTGGATAGGCACCCACCCCGAGGTGCAGGCGGCGATCGCGGCACCGGACGACCTCCGGGCGATGACCCGCCCCGGCGGGGAGTACGAGACCTACTACTCCAGCCATCCGGCGGCGTCGTTCGCGGCGCAGGTATGGACGAACAACGCTCAGGCCGCGGCCCTGTGCCTGGTCCTGGGGGCATTCCTCTGCATACCGGTGATCTGGATCCTCTTCCTCAACATGCTCAACCTCGGCGTCGGCATAGGCC
This sequence comes from Streptomyces sp. NPDC058375, assembly GCF_042723425.1. Taxonomy (NCBI): domain Bacteria; kingdom Bacillati; phylum Actinomycetota; class Actinomycetes; order Kitasatosporales; family Streptomycetaceae; genus Streptomyces; species Streptomyces sp. NPDC058375. The sequence goes on from NZ_JBHXJG010000269.1 coordinate 8,564, forward strand.
TCATGTCCTCCGCGGGCCGCCTCGACGTCTTCCTCGGCCTGGTGCTTCCCCACGGCCTGCTCGAACTGACCGCGGTCTTCGTCGCCGCCGGCACGGGACTACGCCTCGGCTGGACCGTGATCGACCCGGGCCCCCTGCCCCGCCGGACCGCCCTGGCCCAGCAGGGCCGAGCCGCACTGGGTATGGCCATCGGCCTGGCGCTGGTCCTGTTCGTCTCCGGCCTCATCGAAGGCTTCGTGACCCCGTCCGGTCTCCCGACCTGGGCCCGGATCACCATCGGCATAGCCGCTGAGCTGGCGTTTCTCGGTTACGTCTACATCCTGGGCGGCCGAGCGGCCCGCGCCGGGGACACGGGCGACCTCACAGCAGTCGAACGCAGCGCCGAACTCCCCACCGCGGCCTGACCGCCGATGTGCTTTCGCCCCTGCTGACCTGCTAGTGTCCTCCTCGCCCACAAAACCCGTTGACACGGCAGATGTGGGGAGGTAGATTTGAACGGTTGCCTCGGACTGGACAAGTTCGAGTTGGGCGCGTAATATCTACTCCGCTTGTGCAGGAGCGCTTGTCGATTCCGCCGAGCCAAATGATTCTCCTTTTGCAAACTCGCTCAGGTTTGTTCGTTTGGCCTGTGAGTTTCTGATAAAGTCGGATCCGCCGAAAGGCAAGGCCACTCCACAGGTCACCGGAAATCGAATTCGGACCGGAAACGGAACGAAGAAGAGTCTGGTAAAGTCGGAAGCGCTGGAAAGGGAAAACGCGAAAGCGAAGAACCTGGAAAGCGAAACTGCACGGCCCGCTTCGACCGGGAGTCAGACACTGGAAAGCGTCTGATAGAGTCGGAAACGTAAGACAGCAAGACAAAGAAGAAAACGAAGGGAAGCGCCCGGAGGGCCCCGGTGATACGGGACCGAAGGAAGCGTCCGTTCCTTGAGAACTCAACA
>NZ_JBHXJG010000270.1:0-9504 GCF_042723425.1 Streptomyces sp. NPDC058375
CTGGCGCGAGATCAGCGCCGCCGCTGAGGCACGGCAGGCCGCGGAGAAGTCCGCGGCCGACGGAGGGGCCGCCGACACCCCTGCCGACCCGTCGCCGAACACGGACGCCGCTCCGGCCTGAAGCGAAACGAGAACCCCTCGGTGCCCTGCGCACCGAGGGGTTTTCCCTGTCCAGGCGGCGGCTCCCGCGGTCACCGCGGCCTTCGCGTTTCCGCCCGCCCCGCCCCCGTACTACCGTCGATGTGTCTGGAGTGGTGCACCGTGCCCGAGCTGCCCGAGGTCGAAGTGGTCCGCCGGGGCCTGGAGCGCTGGGTCAGAGGCCGCACCGTCACCGAGGTCGAGGTCCTGCACCCGCGCTCGGTCCGCCGGCATCTCGCGGGCGGCGTCGACTTCGCCGCCCGGCTGCGCGGGGCCCGCCTGGGGGCGGCGATGCGCCGCGGCAAGTACCTCTGGGTGCCGGTCGAGGAGGCGGCCTCCTCGCTGCTGGGCCACCTCGGCATGAGCGGACAGCTGCTGGTGCAGCCCGCGGACGCGCCCGACGAGAAGCACCTGCGGATCCGGATGCGGTTCGACGACGCGCTCGGCACCGAACTGCGCTTCGTCGACCAGCGGACCTTCGGCGGGCTCTCGCTGCACGACAACACCCCCGACGGCCTGCCGGACACCATCGCGCACATCGCCCGGGATCCCCTCGACCCGCTCTTCGACGACTCCGCGTTCCACATCGCGCTGCGCCTGCGCCGCACGACGGTCAAGCGGGCGCTCCTGGACCAGTCGCTGATCAGCGGCGTCGGCAACATTTACGCGGACGAGGCGCTCTGGCGCGCCAAGCTGCACTACGACCGGCCGACCGCGACCCTGACCCGCCCCAAGTCCGCCGAACTGCTCGGCCACGCCCGCGACGTCATGAACGCGGCCCTCGCCCAGGGCGGCACCAGCTTCGACAGCCTGTACGTCAACGTGAACGGCGAGTCCGGCTACTTCGACCGGTCGCTTGACGCGTACGGCCGGGAGGGCGAGCCCTGCAACCGCTGCTCCACCCCGATGCGCCGCCGCGCCTGGATGAACCGCTCCAGCTACTACTGCCCGCGCTGTCAACGGCCGCCGCGCGCCTCGTCGTAACGCGCCCGGGCGGCCAGGACCTCGTCCATCCGCCCCTCGACGCAGTGGATGAGCCCGAGGAGCTTCTCGGCGACCTCGCGGCCGAACGGAGTGAGCTCGTAGTCGACCCGGGGCGGATTGACCGGCTGGGCCTCCCGCAGGACGAGCCCGTCGCGCTCCAGGGCGTGCAGGGTCTGGGACAGCATCTTCTCGCTGACCCCGTCGACCCGGCGGCGCAGCTCGTTGAAGCGGAGACTCTCCTCGTACAGGGCGCCGATCGTCAGACCGCCCCAGCGCCCGGTGACGTGCTCCAGCGTCGAGCGTGAGGGGCACGCGCGGGAGAAGACGTCGAAGGCGAAGCCGTCGAGACTGTCGGGGTCTGTATCCGTATGCGTATGTGCATCGCTGGCCATAACAAAAGCTTACTCCCGCACAGTGCTCACCCCGAGGGAGCGCTGTGCGGGAGTAAGGAGACCTGTCGGGCCGGTCAGAAGCCGAAGTTCTGGACCCACCACGGGCCGCCGGAGCCCTCGTGGACGCCGATGCCGATGGTCTTGTAGTCGCAGTTGAGAATGTTCTCGCGGTGGCCTTCGCTGTTCATCCAGGCCTCCATCACTGCCTGGGCGTCCGCCTGGCCCCGGGCGATGTTCTCCGCGCCGAGCCCCTGCACGCCGGCCTGCGCGGCACGGTCCCAGGGGGTGTCGCCGTCCGGGTCCGTGTGGTCGAAGAAGCCGCGGGCCGCCATGTCCTCGCTGAAGTTCTGCGCGAGCGAGGTCAGCGGGGCGCTGGTGGACAGCGGGGAGCAGCCGACCTTCGCGCGCTCCTGGTTCACCAAGGCCAGCACCTCGGTGCGTGCGGAGGCGTCGGTCGGGGAAGGGCTCGGCTTCTTGCTGGGCGGCGGGGCCGCGGAGGTCTTCGGCGGCGCCGGGGCCTTGCTCGCCGGGGCGCTGCTCTTCTCCGGGGCCGAGGTCGGCGCCTTCGACTTCTCGGACGGGGTGGCGGCCGGCTTCTTCGACGTGGAGGGCGCGGCCGACTTCGACGGCGCCTTGGAGGTCTTCGAGGGCGACGGCGTCTTGGACGGGGTCTTGGAGGGCGTCTTCGACGGGGTCTTGCTCGGAGCCTCCGGGCGCTCGCTGCCCCGGCTGGTGGGGGAGGAGGACCGGTCGGCCGGCGCGGTGGAGCTGCCGCCCTGCGTCAGCAGGTCCGGCGCACCGCCCGTGCGCATCTGGTCGGCGGCGGTGGTGTTGCCCGAGGTGTGGGTGTCGCCGCCGGGGATCAGGCCCGAGGCGACGGCCACCGCGCCGACGGCGACGGCCGCCGAGACGCCGAGGAGCCCGGTCCGGATCGGCACGCCGGACTTCTTGCGGCGCGTGCCCCGGTGCCGGGAAGCGGCCCCGGCCGCGGGTTCTTCAGCGGCGGGGCCTGCGGCGGATCGTCGGTGGCGTCCCATGCGCTGTGCCTTCCTGATACTCCGGACGCCGTGGCGACGTCACTCGACTGCCCCGTTGTTCAACTGCTCGTTGATCGAATTCGGTCGCACGCGGAGCGAACGCCGCTTGATCGACTTTCCGTCGACGTCCGTCCGATACTCACCCGATCGAGTGAGGCTGTTGCGACGGGACTGTAGCCCATGGGCGAAAGGGGGCGACGTGCTTCGAAAGCAATTGGCCGGTTAGCGTTCGGGCATGAACGAAGAAGCACGCCTCGTCGTCTGGGTACGCGGCCGAGTACAGCAAGTAGGCTTCCGCTGGTTCACCAGGGCAAACGCTTTGGAGATCGGCGGGCTCATCGGGTTCGCTCTCAATCTCGACGACGGCCGGGTGCAGATCGTGGCCGAAGGGCGGCGTGACAATTGCCACCGTCTGCTGGACTGGCTGCGGTCCGACGACACACCCGGGCGCGTGGACGGAGTCACTGAGATCTGGGACACCCCGCGCGGTGGATACGACGGCTTCGCCATCCGCTGATCCCGTCCCGCGCGACCCCTCCGGATCCGCTCTGTGAACGCGGCGCGCCGAAGGGTCACCGGGCCACCCGCTCGGGCCCCGCACCCGAAATGACCTGCGACGGGACGCGAGGGCGGCCGATGGTTGCCAGAAGCGGGATGTCGTGCAAGGCTGCGGCATTGACGAAGATCCGCACACCCCTCGGGGTCCTGCAGGAGAGTCGCGCCGCATGATCGTCCGGCCGCGCGCCCCCGGGACACCCGGGTACACAGGGTGTGATCGTGTTGACCGTCAAACTTTTTGGTGAGACGCTGAAAACCCCGCGCACCTTAGCTGTTCGGTAGAGCTGATTAGCAGCAGAACCGCAGTGGTGACAGAGCCCTGCCGAGCACCGCGGGTGCGATCCCCTGACGACCCACACCGCATCGGTCGGTCACTCATTGTGGAGGACCATCCATCATGGCAAAGGCGCTTCTCGGTTACGTCGGCGGTTCCGACCCGCGACTCCTCGCCGAGATGCGACGGCTCCAGCAGCGCGTCCAGGACCTGGAATCCGAGCTCACCCGGATCCAGGACGAGAACGACGCACTCAACGCCGCCGCCCAGCACCAGGAGTCGCTGCTCGACAGCATCGACATCGACGTACCCCAGGGCGAGCCTGCACTGACCTGACCACCACGGCCCTTTCGGGCCGGTCGGGCCGGGCACGCTCAGTAGCCTCGGAACATCTCTGATCCGTCCTGCGTCACGGATCGCCGTCCCCGAACACCGGGGTTCCCGCATCGCCGGGGATGCCGTTGTCCGGTCGTTCTGCGATGCACCGCGCGGGACCGACAGCTGGATTCACAGAGTCAGCTGGATGTCTGGACGCACAGTCGCCAGCAAGATTCACAGGGACGCTTCGGCGTCCCTTTTTCTTTGCCCGACCCCCACCCCGGACGTACCGGCCTTCGCTTACCGTCTGATGTGCCCTGCACCTTCATCAGCGAAACCGAGAGCGAAAGGTAGAGTCCGGCGGCGTGCACCTCAAGGCCCTGACCCTGCGTGGTTTCAAATCGTTCGCGTCCGCCACCACCCTGCGGTTCGAACCGGGGATCACCTGCGTTGTCGGACCCAATGGATCCGGCAAATCCAATGTGGTGGACGCGCTCTCCTGGGTCATGGGGGAACAAGGGGCCAAATCCCTGCGCGGCGGCAAGATGGAAGACGTGATCTTCGCCGGGACGACCGGGCGGCCGCCGCTCGGCCGCGCGGAAGTGTCGCTGACCATCGACAATTCCGACGGCGCATTGCCCATCGAGTACGCCGAAGTGACGATCACTCGGATCATGTTCCGCAATGGCGGCAGCGAATACCAGCTCAACGGCGATACCTGCCGGCTGCTCGACATCCAGGAACTCCTCTCCGACTCCGGCATCGGCCGCGAGATGCACGTCATCGTCGGGCAGGGACAGTTGGACTCCGTCCTGCACGCCGACCCGATGGGCCGCCGGGCCTTCATCGAGGAGGCCGCGGGCGTGCTCAAGCACCGCAAGCGGAAAGAGAAGGCGCTGCGGAAGCTGGACGCGATGGGCGCCAACCTGGCCCGGGTCCAGGACCTCACCGACGAACTGCGCCGCCAGCTCAAGCCGCTCGGCCGGCAGGCCGCCGTCGCCCGCCGGGCCGCCGTCATCCAGGCCGACCTGCGCGACGCCCGCCTCCGGCTCCTCGCGGACGACCTGGTCACCCTGCGGGACGCGCTGCGCGACGAGATCGCCGACGAGGCCGAGCTGAAGAAGCGCAAGGACGCGGCCGAGGCCGAGCTGAAGGCGACGCTCGCCCGCGAGGCCGAGCTGGAGGGCGAGGTCCGCCGCCTCGCGCCCCGGCTCCAGCGCGCCCAGCAGACCTGGTACGAGCTGTCACAACTGGCCGAGCGGGTCCGCGGCACGATCTCGCTGGCCGACGCCCGGGTCCGCAGCGCGTCCGAGGCGCCCAGCGAGGAGCGCCGGGGCCGCGACCCCGAGGACCTGGAGCGCGAGGCCGCCCGGATCCGCGAGCAGGAGGCGGAGCTGACCGCGGCCCTGGAGGCGGCCGAGAACGCCCTGGAGGACACCGTCGCCCACCGCGCCGACCTGGAACGCGAGCTGGCCGTCGAGGAGCGCAGGCTCAAGGACGCGGCCCGGGCCATCGCCGACCGGCGCGAAGGGCTCGCCCGGCTGAACGGCCAGGTCAACGCGGCCCGCAGCCGGGCCGGTTCGGCCCAGGCCGAGATCGAGCGGCTGGCAGCGTCGCGCGACGAGGCGCAGGAGCGCGCGGTCGTCGCCCAGGAGGAGTACGAGCAGCTCAAGGCCGAGGTGGAAGGGCTGGACGGGGTCGACGAGGAGCTGACCGCCCGCCACGAGGAGGCCAAGCAGGCCCTCGCCGAGGCCCAGGCCGCCCACAGCGCGGCCCGCGACGAGGCCACCGCCGCCGAGCGCAGGCGGGCGGCGGTCGCGGCCCGGCACGAGGCGCTGGCCCTGGGCCTGCGCCGCAAGGACGGTACGGGGGCGCTGCTCGGGGCTCGGGACCGGCTCGCCGGCGTCCTCGGGCCCGCCGCCGAACTGCTCACCGTCGAGCCCGGGTACGAGATCCCGGTCGCGGCCGCCCTCGGGTCGGCGGCGGACGCCGTGGCCGTCACGGACCCGGCCACGGCCGCCGACGCGATCCGGCTGCTGCGCGAACGGGACGCGGGGCGGGCGGCGATGCTGCTGGGCACGGTGGCCGCCGATGCCACGGGCGGCGGGCCCCACCACGTACCGGAGCAGTCCGGTGAGCAGGTACCGGCACCTGTACGGGAAGGCTCCCCGCATCCCGCGTCCGCCGTGGTGCCCGGTCAGGGCGGCGCTCCCGGTGTACCCGCGGCCGCGCCCGGCGGCACCTACGGCCGTACGGAACCCGAGCTGTCCGCGCAGCACAGCGGCCCGCTCGCCGTCGTCCCCCTCTCGGGCGGCCGTGCCGAGACGACCACCGCCTCCGCCGTCGCCGACCTCGTGCGCGGGCCCGCCGCGCTGCTCGGGGCCGTACGCCGTCTCGTACCGGACATGGTGGTCGTCGGGACGCTGGAGGAGGCCGAGGAACTGGTCGCCGCGCACCCCGGGCTGACCGCGGTGACCGGTGAGGGGGACGTGCTCTCCGCCCACTTCGCGCACGGCGGGTCGGCCGGGGCGCCCAGTCTGCTGGAGGTGCAGGCATCCGTCGACGAGGCCGCCGCCGAGCTGGCCGAGCTGGCCGTCCGGTGCGAGGAACTGGCCGAGGCCCAGCGCCTGGCGGGGGAGCGGCGCACGGAGCAGGCCGCGCTCGTCGAGGAGCTGGGGGAGCGCCGCCGGGCGGCCGAGCGGGAGAAGTCCGGGTTCGCCCAGCAGCTCGGGCGGCTCGCCGGGACGGCCCGGAGCGCGGCGGGCGAGGCCGAGCGCATGACCGCCTCCGCCGCCCGGGCCCAGGAAGCGCTGGAGCGGGCCACCGAGGAGGCCGAGGAGCTGGCCGAGCGGCTGCTGGTCGCCGAGGAGACGCCGGCCGAGGAGGAGCCCGACACCTCCGTGCGGGACCGGCTCGCCGCCGACGGGGCCAACGCCCGCCAGACCGAGATGGAGGCCCGGCTCCAGGCCCGTACGCACGAGGAGCGGGTCAAGGCGCTGGCCGGCCGCGCCGATTCGCTGGACCGGGCCGCCCGGACCGAACGCGAGGCCCGCGCCCGTGCCGAACAGCGCCGGGCCCGGCTGCGGTACGAGGCCGAGGTCGCCTCCGCCGTGGCCTCGGGCGCCCGTCAGCTGCTGGCGCACGTGGAGGTGTCCCTCGTACGGGCCGACGAGGAGCGGACGTCGGCCGAGGCGGCGAAGGGCGAACGCGAGCGCGAGCTGGCCGTCGAGCGCGACCGGGGCCGGGGGCTGAAGGGCGAGCTGGACAAGCTCACCGACTCGGTCCACCGGGGCGAGGTGCTGGGAGCCGAGAAGCGGCTGCGGATCGAGCAGCTGGAGACGAAGGCCCTGGAGGAGCTGGGCGTGGAGCCCGCGGGGCTGGTCTCCGAGTACGGGCCCGACCAGCTCGTGCCGCCGTCGCCGCCCGCCGAGGGCGAGGAGCTGCCCGAGGACCCGGAGCACCCGCGCAACCAGCCGAGGCCGTACCGGCGGCCCGAGCAGGAGAAGCGGCTGCGGTCGGCCGAACGGGCGTACCAGCAACTCGGGAAGGTGAATCCGCTCGCGCTGGAGGAGTTCTCCGCGCTGGAGGAACGGCACAAGTTCCTGTCCGAGCAGCTTGAAGACCTGAAGAAGACCCGGGCCGATCTGCTCCAGGTGATCAAGGAGGTCGACGAGCGGGTCGAGCAGGTCTTCACCGAGGCCTACCACGACACCGCCCGGCAGTTCGAGGGCGTCTTCTCGCGGCTCTTCCCCGGCGGCGAGGGCAGGCTCATCCTCACCGACCCGGACAACATGCTCACCACCGGCGTGGACGTCGAGGCCCGCCCGCCGGGCAAGAAGGTGAAGCGGCTCTCCCTGCTGTCGGGCGGTGAGCGGTCCCTGACGGCGGTGGCGTTGCTGGTCTCGATCTTCAAGGCCCGGCCCAGCCCGTTCTACGTGATGGACGAGGTCGAGGCCGCGCTCGACGACACCAACCTCCAGCGGCTGATCCGGATCATGGAGGAGCTCCAGGAGAGCTCGCAGCTGATCGTGATCACCCACCAGAAGCGGACGATGGAGGTCGCCGACGCGCTGTACGGCGTGTCCATGCAGGGCGACGGGGTCTCGAAGGTCATCAGCCAGCGGCTGCGTTGACTTTTTACCGAATCATCAGAAGTTCAAGGCACGTATCGCTCACTCCTGGGTAGACGGGCGAGGACCCACTGTTTGACTTCGATTCTTGAAGGCATACCCTCTGCGAAGTTGATTTCGCCTTCAAGTGGTGGCGGACTGGATCGTGTGCGCCACTGGGAAGGCTCACACCGCACGTCTGACCCCCGGCCAGGCATCAGGAGTTCACGTGACCAGCAGCACAGCGAACGGACCCGAGTCCGGGGCCCGGGCGGCCCACCCGGACCATCTCGGGCATGTCATCTTCATCACCGCGGCCGCGGCGATGGGCGGCTTCCTCTTCGGATACGACAGCTCCGTCATCAACGGCGCCGTCGAGGCGATCCGCGACCGGTACGACATCGGCTCCGGAACGCTCGCCCAGGTCATCGCCATCGCGCTGATCGGCTGTGCGATCGGCGCCGCCACCGCCGGCCGGATCGCGGACCGGATCGGCCGCATCCGCTGTATGCAGATCGCCTCGGTGCTCTTCACGGCCAGCGCGATCGGCTCCGCACTGCCGTTCGCGCTCTGGGACCTGGCGATGTGGCGCATCGTCGGCGGCTTCGCCATCGGCATGGCCTCCGTCATCGGCCCGGCCTACATCGCCGAGGTCTCCCCGCCCGCCTACCGAGGCCGGCTCGGTTCCTTCCAGCAGGCCGCGATCGTCATCGGCATCGCCATCTCCCAGCTGGTCAACTACGCCGTCCTCCAGATCGCCGACGGCGACCAGCGCGGCAAGATCCTCGGCCTGGAGGCCTGGCAGTGGATGCTCGGCGTGATGGTCGTCCCGGCCATCCTGTACGGGCTCCTCTCCTTCGCCATCCCCGAGTCCCCGCGCTTCCTGATCTCGGTCGGCAAGAAGGCCGAAGCCCGCAAGATCCTCGAAGAGGTGGAGGGCGACAAGATCGACCTCGACGCCCGGGTGAACGAGATCGAGACGGCCATGCACCGCGAGCACAAGTCCTCCTTCAAGGACCTGCTCGGCAACCGGTTCTTCTTCCTGCCCATCGTCTGGGTCGGTATCGGCCTGTCGATGTTCCAGCAGCTCGTCGGCATCAACGTGGCGTTCTACTACTCGGCGACGCTGTGGCAGTCCGTCGGCATCGACCCGACCGACTCGTTCTTCTACTCCTTCACCACCTCGATCATCAACATCATCGGTACGGTGATCGCGATGGTGCTGGTGGACCGGGTCGGCCGCAGGCCGCTCGCCCTCGTCGGCTCCATCGGCATGGCGGTCGCGCTCGCCGTCGAGGCCTGGGCCTTCTCCGCCGACCTGGTCGACGGCAAGCTGCCCGAGACCCAGGGCGCCGTGGCCCTGATCGCCGCCCATGTGTTCGTGCTCTTCTTCGCCCTGTCGTGGGGTGTCGTCGTCTGGGTCTTCCTGGGCGAGATGTTCCCGAACCGCCTGCGCGCCGCCGCCCTCGGCGTCGCCGTGTTCGCGCAGTGGATCGCCAACTGGGCGATCACCGCCAGCTTCCCGAGCCTCTCCGACTGGAACCTCTCGGGGACGTACATCATCTACGCCTGCTTCGCCGTGCTCTCGATCCCCTTCGTGCTCAAGTTCGTGAAGGAGACCAAGGGCAAGACGCTGGAGGAGATGGGCTGACCCCCCGGCTGGAGGAGACGGGCCATTCCCCGCTGCCCCTCTC
>NZ_JBHXJG010000271.1:0-9482 GCF_042723425.1 Streptomyces sp. NPDC058375
GGAGGGGGGGCGCGGGGGGTACCGGGGCCCCGGTAACCCGGTCGTGGCGCGCCGCAACCGGCCGCGGGACTGCCGGCCCGCGGACGACGCAGGGGCGGGGGCCGGGGGAGCCCCGCCCGGGCCCACCGCCCGTTTTCGGCCACCCCGGGCAGAGCGCGACCCTGTGAACCGATCCCTCCTCCCGTCCGTGTCCTTACTGCGGAACTTCGGTGGAGACATCGGCGATGCGCGACCGGTATGCGGACAGGGGTTCCGGACAGCGGCCGCACCACTTAGATTTCGCGCACGTTACGACAAGGATCGCGCGAGGGGACGGATCGATATGCCGGAATCGCCCACACCAGCACCACCGGTTTCACCAGCAGCGGGGCGGCGCGGGCCTACCCCGAAGTCCATAGTCGTCTGGAGCCTGGTGGCCCTGGCCGGCGCGGCCGGGTGGGCCACCCTCGCGCTCTCGCGGGGTGAGGAGGTCTCCGCCGCCTGGATGCTGGCAGCGGCCCTCGGCTCGTACGCCATCGCGTACCGCTTCTACTCCCGGTTCATCGCGAGCCGGGTCCTGAAGGTCGACAAGAACCGCGCGACCCCCGCCGAACGGCTGGACAACGGGGTCGACTTCCATCCCACCGACCGCCGGGTCCTGTTCGGCCACCACTTCGCCGCCATCGCGGGGGCGGGGCCGCTGGTCGGCCCCGTGCTCGCCGCGCAGATGGGTTATCTGCCGGGCACGATCTGGCTCGTCGTCGGCGTCATCTTCGCCGGCGCCGTCCAGGACATGGTGACGCTCTTCTTCTCCACCCGCCGCAACGGCCGTTCGCTCGGTCAGATGGCGCGCGACGAGGTGGGCCCGGTCGGCGGGATCGCCGCCCTGGTCGCGGTCTTCATCATCATGATCATCCTGCTCGCGGTCCTCGCGCTGGTCATCGTGAACGCGCTCGCCCACTCGCCCTGGGGCGTCTTCTCCATCGCCATGACCATCCCGATCGCCCTCTTCATGGGCGTCTATCTGCGCATCCTGCGGCCCGGCAAGGTCAGCGAGGTCTCCTTCATCGGCGTCGCGCTGCTGCTCCTCGCGATCGTCTCGGGCGGCTGGGTGGCGGAGTCGTCGTGGGCGGACTTCTTCACGCTGGAGCCGGGCACCCTCGTCATCTGGATGATCGCGTACGGGTTCCTCGCCTCCGTGCTCCCCGTGTGGCTGCTGCTGGCCCCGCGCGACTACCTCTCCACCTTCATGAAGGTCGGCACGATCGGGCTCCTGGCCCTGGGCGTGGTCGTCTCGCTCCCGACCCTGAAGATGCCCGCTGTCACCGACTTCGCCTCCAGCGGCTCCGGCCCGGTCTTCGCCGGCTCGATGTTCCCGTTCGTCTTCATCACCATCGCCTGCGGCGCGCTCTCCGGCTTCCACTCCCTGGTCTCCTCCGGCACCACGCCGAAGATGGTCCAGAAGGAGACGCAGATCCGGATGATCGGCTACGGCGCCATGCTGGTCGAGTCGTTCGTGGCGATCATGGCGATGATCGCGGCCTGCATCATCGACCCGGGCCTCTACTTCGCCATCAACGCGCCCGTCGGCGTGATCGGCGACAGCGTCCAGTCCGCCTCCGAGGCCGTGGCCAACTTCGGGTTCACCATCACCCCGGACGCCCTGGCCCAGGCCGCCAAGGACGTCGAGGAACAGAGCCTGCTCTCCCGGACCGGTGGCGCGCCCACCTTCGCGCTCGGCATGGCGGAGATCTTCTCCGCGGTGATCGGCGGGGCGGGCATGAAGGCGTTCTGGTACCACTTCGCCATCATGTTCGAGGCGCTCTTCATCCTGACCACCGTGGACGCCGGCACCCGGGTCGGCCGCTTCATGCTCCAGGACATGCTGGGCAACGCCTACAAGCCGTTCCGCGAGGTCAGCTGGAAGCCGGGCGTCTGGTTCGCCAGCGCCGTCGTCGTCGGCGGCTGGGGCTACTTCCTCTGGGTCGGCGTGCACGACCCGCTCGGCGGCATCAACCAGCTCTTCCCGCTCTTCGGCATCGCCAACCAGCTGCTGGCCGCCGTCGCGCTGGCCGTCTGCACCACTCTGCTCGTCAAGTCCGGCCGCCTGAAGTGGGCGTGGGTCACCGCGGTCCCGCTCGCCTGGGACGTGGCGGTCACGCTCACCGCGAGCTGGCAGAAGATCTTCTCCGACGACGTGAAGGTCGGCTTCTTCGCCCAGCGCGACAAGTACCAGGCGGGCATCGACGCGGGCGAGGTGCTGGCCCCCGCGAAGAACATGGAGGAGATGCGTACCGTCGTCACCAACTCCACGGTCGACGGAGTGCTGAGCGCGCTCTTCGCGCTCCTCATCATCGTGGTCCTCGTGGACGCCGGCCGGGTCTGCTTCAACGCCATCCGCGACCCGGAGAGCGTCAAGCTCCACGAGACGCCGTACGTGGAGTCCAAGCTCGTCGCCCCGGCCTCGCTCATCGCCACCAAGGAGGAGAAGGCCGAACTGCTCGCGGCGGGCGTCGGCCCCGAGGGCGGCATCCGCAAGGAGTCGGTGGAGACGGGAGGCCGGACATGACCGTCGCGGACGTACGGCGGGTGGCGGGACGGATCCGCTGGTACGTCCGTGAGCTGACCGGCGAGTCCACGTACGACCGGTACGTGGCGCACGCCCGGTCTCACGATCCGGACGCACCGGTGATGACCCGCCGCGCCTTCGAGCGCAGCCGTACGGACGCCCGCGAGGCCAACCCCCGCGAGGGCTTCCGCTGCTGCTGAGAGCAGCCCTCGGCCGATCGGGGCCGTCGCAACCCCTCTCCAGGGTGCGGCGGCCCTTCTCGTGCCCCTCGCGCGACCCGGGCGCCGTGCGATTCCCGGTGCGCGGAGCCCTCACCGTAGATAAGGATGTGCCCATGACATCCCGCTCCCGGTCGCCCCGGCTCCGGCCCCTCCTCCTGACCGTGACCCTGGCACTGACGCTGGCGGCGGCGACGGGCTGCGGCACCACGCCGGCGCCCGACGCGCAGGCGGCGGGCCGGAGTTCCCCGGCCGATCCGGCGCCCGACCGGGCGGAGCTGGAGGCGCGGGCGAGCGCCGCGCAGCTCGTCGCGGAACATGTGTGGGTGACCGAGGCCGCGGGCTACGCCCTGGCGCGCCAGTCGGTCGGGGTGCTCGGCGACGACGGGTTCGGCAGCGTCTACACCGAGCCGGAGGGCGGGCAGATCCAGCTGTCGGTGGAACGCCTCCCGCACGCCGACGCCGACTGTACGGACGGACCCGCGGCGGGCAGCGACCGGGAGCCCGTGGTGACGTGCGAGCGGGACGGCGAGCAGTGGTACCGGGCCACGGAGTCGGGCCACGCGTACGCCCAGGAACAGGACGACCTCGTGATCACGGTGAGCGGGGAGCGCGAGAAGGTGGACCGGGCGACGCTGCGGTCGGCGGCGCGGGCCGCCCACCGCGCCGACGACCACGAGCTGGACCAGGTGCTGCCGTCGGCCGAGGAGGCCTCCGGGCGGCAGCCGGTCGAGCGCGGCGACCTGCCGCCGGAGGGCGACGGCGCGCCGAACAACGAGGTGGGAGCGAGCGGCTGATGGATCTAACGATCAGGGTGGCGGAGCCCGGCGAGTACGCCGTGCTCGGCGAGATCATCGCCGAGGCGTATCTCGGCGACGATCTGCTGGACGGCCCGCAGGACCCGTATCTGCTCAGACTGCGGGCCGTCGAGCAGCGGGCGGCCGAAGCGGAGGTGCTCGTCGCGCTGGATCCGGACGGGGCCGTGCTCGGGGGTGTGACGTATGCCGCTCCCGGCACTCCGTGGCGCGACATCGCCGGTCCGGACGAGGCCGAATTCCGGATGCTGGCCGTGGCCCGGGCGGGGCGCGGACGGGGCGTGGGAGAGGCTCTCGTGCGGGCGTGCGTCGAGCGGGCCCGGTCCGCCGACGGTGTCCGCGCGCTGCTGCTGTCGACGCAGCCGGCGATGCTCTCAGCCCATAGGATCTACCGTCGGCTCGGCTTTCTGCGGACCCCCGAACGGGACTGGGAACCCGTGCCGGGACTGCGCCTCATGACCTTCCGGCTGGAGCTGGAGGCGGCTTCCTGAGGGGCGTATTAAATCGACGCGACACAACATGTGGGGGCCGCAGCTTCTGGCGGCCCCCACATGTATGCTCGACCTCGCTGTCGCCGCAGGGGAATCCGGTGCGAATCCGGAACTGTCCCGCAACGGTGTGATCAGTGTGCTTTTGCACACCTGCAAGTCCGAAGACCTGTCGACAGCGCGTCCGGCTCGACCGAACCGGACGCCAGACGTCCGGGCCTCGCGGATAGGCCGGTGGACGCCGTCAGCAGTGCTGCCCCGCCCCGGGTTTCGCGCTGCCCGGCTTCCCCGCCTTCCGCCGGCCCCCTGCCGAGCGAGGGAAAGCCCAGTGACCATCGCGCCCGCCGATCCGGTTTCAGCCACCGAATCCGCTGCCTCCACCACGTCCGGCGAAGGCACGAACGACGGACCCGGGACCGCCCTGCTGCGGACCCTGACCGACCTGACCGTCGATCTGCCCGACACCGACCCCGGACGGGTCGCCGCCTCCGCGCTGCGCGGGCGCAACGCCCGCTCTGACGAGGCCGAGTTGCGCTCGCTGGCCACCGAGGCGGCAGCGGGTCTCATCTCCGAGGACCCGGCGTACTCCAAACTCGCCGCCCGGCTGCTGACCCGTACGATCGCCGACGAGGCCGCGGGCCAGGGCGCGACGTCCTTCTCCGCCTCGGTCGCCGTGGGCCACCGCGAGGGCCTGATCGCCGACCGCACCGCCGCCTTCGTGGAGCTGCACGCCAAGGCGCTGGACGAGCTGGTCGAGCGGACGCTGGCCGAGGGCGCGGACGACCGTTTCGGCTACTTCGGTCTCCGTACGCTGCACAGCCGTTACCTGCTGCGCCACCCGATCACCCGCCAGGTCATCGAGACCCCGCAGCACTTCATGCTGCGCGTGGCCGCGGGCCTCGCCGAGGACGAGTCGGTGCGGGCGCTGGACGAGGTCGCCGCGCTCTACGGGCTGATGAGCAAGCTGGACTACCTCCCCTCCTCCCCCACGCTCTTCAACTCCGGCACCCGGCACCCGCAGATGTCCTCCTGCTATCTGCTGGACTCGCCGAAGGACGAGCTGGACTCGATCTACGACCGCTACCACCAGGTGGCGCGGCTCTCGAAGCACGCGGGCGGTATCGGCCTCTCCTACTCCCGTATCCGCGCCCGGGGTTCGCTGATCCGGGGCACCAACGGGCACTCCAACGGCATCGTGCCGTTCCTCAAGACGCTGGACGCCTCCGTGGCGGCGGTGAACCAGGGCGGCCGGCGCAAGGGCGCCGCGGCGGTCTACCTGGAGACCTGGCACGCGGACATCGAGGAGTTCCTGGAGCTCCGCGACAACACGGGCGAGGACCAGCGGCGTACGCACAACCTGAACCTGGCGCACTGGATCCCGGACGAGTTCATGCGCCGGGTCGACGCGGACACCGAGTGGTCGCTGTTCTCCCCGGCCGACGTGCCCGAGCTGGTCGACCTGTGGGGCGACGACTTCGACGCGGCCTACCGCGCGGCCGAGGCCGAGGGGCTGGCCCGCAAGACGATGCCGGCGCGTGAGCTGTACGGCCGGATGATGCGAACCCTCGCGCAGACCGGCCAGGGCTGGATGACGTTCAAGGACGCCTCCAACCGGACCGCGAACCAGACCGCCGAGCCGGGCCGGGTCGTGCACTCCTCGAACCTGTGCACGGAGATCCTGGAGGTCACCGACGACGGCGAGACGGCCGTCTGCAACCTGGGCTCGGTCAACCTGGGCGCGTTCGTCAGGGACGGCTCGATCGACTGGGACCGCCTGGACTCCACCGTCCGTACGGCCGTGACCTTCCTCGACCGGGTCGTCGACATCAACTTCTACCCGACCGAGCAGGCCGGGAACTCCAACTCCCGCTGGCGGCCGGTGGGCCTGGGCGCCATGGGCCTCCAGGACGTCTTCTTCCAGCTGCGCCTGCCGTTCGACTCGCCGCAGGCCCGCGCGCTCTCGACGAAGATCTCCGAGCGCATCATGCTCGCCGCGTACGAGGCGTCCTGCGACCTCGCCGAGCGCTCGGGCCCGCTGCCCGCATGGTCACAGACGCGTGCCGCGCGCGGTGTGCTGCACCCCGACCACTACGACACCGAGCTGAACTGGCCGGAGCGCTGGGACGCGCTGCGCGCCCGGGTCGCGAAGACCGGTATGCGCAACTCCCTTCTGCTCGCCATCGCGCCGACCGCCACGATCGCCTCGATCGCCGGCGTGTACGAGTGCATCGAGCCCCAGGTCTCCAACCTGTTCAAGCGCGAGACGCTCAGCGGTGAGTTCCTCCAGGTCAACGCCTACCTGGTGGACGAGCTGAAGAAGCTCGGCGTGTGGGACGCCCGCACCCGTGAGGCGCTGCGCGAGGCCAGCGGCTCGGTGCAGGGCTTCGCCTGGATCCCCGAGGACGTGCGGGCGCTGTACCGCACGGCGTGGGAGATCCCGCAGCGCGGTCTGATCGACATGGCGGCGGCCCGTACGCCGTTCCTCGACCAGAGCCAGTCGCTCAACCTGTTCCTGGAGACGCCGACGATCGGCAAGCTCTCCTCGATGTACGCGTACGCCTGGAAGCAGGGGCTGAAGACGACGTACTACCTGCGTTCGCGCCCGGCGACCCGGATCGCCCGTGCCGCGTCCGGCCAGGCGTCGGCCGCCGCCCCCATTCCCGTACAGCAGGCGCAGGCTCCCGACGCGGACGCCATCGCCTGCTCCCTGGAAAACCCCGAGTCCTGCGAGGCCTGCCAGTAATGAGCTCAAACGAAGAGAAGAACCTGCTCGACCCGGGCTTCGAGCTGACCCTGCGTCCCATGCGCTACCCGGACTTCTACGAGCGCTACCGGGACGCGATCAAGAACACCTGGACCGTCGAGGAGGTCGACCTCCACTCGGACGTCGCCGACCTCGCGAAGCTGTCGCCGGGTGAGCAGCACATGATCGGCCGGCTGGTGGCGTTCTTCGCGACCGGTGACTCGATCGTCTCGAACAACCTCGTGCTGACGCTGTACAAGCACATCAACTCCCCCGAGGCGCGGCTGTACCTGTCGCGGCAGCTCTTCGAGGAGGCCGTGCACGTCCAGTTCTATCTGACGCTGCTCGACACCTATCTGCCCGACCCGGACGACCGGGCGGCGGCGTTCGACGCGGTCGAGGAGATCCCCTCGATCCGCGAGAAGGCGCAGTTCTGCTTCAAGTGGATGGACTCGGTCGAGAAGATCGAGCGGCTGGAGACGAAGGCGGACCGCCGTCGCTTCCTGCTGAACCTGATCTGCTTCGCGGCGTGCATCGAGGGGCTGTTCTTCTACGGCGCGTTCGCGTACGTGTACTGGTTCCGCTCGCGCGGTCTGCTGCACGGTCTCGCCACGGGCACCAACTGGGTGTTCCGTGACGAGACGATGCACATGAACTTCGCGTTCGAGGTCGTGGACACCGTCCGCAAGGAGGAGCCGGAGCTCTTCGACGACGCGCTGGAGCAGCAGGTCACCGACATGCTGAAGGAAGCGGTCGAGGCGGAGCTGCAGTTCGGCCGCGACCTGTGCGGCGAGGGCCTGCCGGGCATGAACACCGAGTCGATGCGCCAGTACCTGGAGTGCGTCGCCGACCAGCGGCTCGCCCGCCTCGGCTTCCCGACGGTGTACGGCTCGGAGAACCCGTTCTCCTTCATGGAGCTGCAGGGTGTCCAGGAGCTGACGAACTTCTTCGAGCGCCGCCCGTCCGCCTACCAGGTGGCGGTCGAGGGCTCGGTCGGGTTCGACGACGACTTCTAGATCTGAGGGGGTTTCTCAGACCCTGACCCACACCCTCAGGTGAGGGCGCCGCGTGGCAGTGACAGGCCGCGCGGCGCTTTCCGTTTCCGGGGGTCCGGCCGCCGCCCGCCGCCCGCGTTCCGCCTCCCGCAGCTGGCGGTCGATGCGGCGTTCACGGACGACGCCGAGGGCCACGGGCGCGAGGACGAGGGCGAAAAGTGCTGCTACGACCAGGTAGTTCAGGAATGTGTTCATGCCTCTACTCTGGACCGCCCGGGCGAAATTCATCAGTGGCAGGACTGCCATCGGACGTCAAATAGCTGCCACACTTGGCGCATGCTGACCAATGTCGCCGCTCTCCTCCTCGACGAGGTCCACCCCTTCGAACTCGGCGTCCTGTGCGAGGTGTTCGGACTCGACCGCAGCGAAGAGGGCCTGCCGGTGCACGACTTCGCCGTGGTCTCCGCCGAGGGCCCCGTCCTGAACACCCACGCGGGCTTCACCATCACGACGCCGCACGGCCTGGAGCGGCTGGAGGAGGCCGACCTCATCGCCGTGCCGGCGGGCAGCCACTTCATGCAGCGGGAGTATCCGGAGGAGGTCCTGGCCGCGCTGCGCCGGGCCGTGGAGCGCGGCTCGCGGGTGCTGAGCGTCTGCTCGGGGGCGTACGTCCTCGGCGCGGCCGGGCTGCTGGACGGCCGCCGCTGCACCACCCACTGGCGGCACGCGGCGGAGCTGTCCCGGCGCTTCCCGAAGGCGATCGTCGAGCCGGACGTGCTGTACGTGGACGAGGGCGCGGTGATCAGCTCGGCGGGCACGGCCGCCGGGATCGACGCCTGTCTGCACCTGATCCGGCAGGAGTACGGCCCGGACGCGGCCAACACCCTGGCCCGGCGCATGGTGGTGCCGCCGCACCGGGACGGCGGGCAGGCGCAGTACATCAGCCGCCCGCTGCCCCGCAACGCCTGCGACACGGTCGGCTCCACCCTGGCGTGGATGGAGCAGCACCTCGACCAGGAGATGACGGTCGAGCAACTGGCCGCGCAGGCGCACATGTCGCCGCGCACCTTCGCCCGGCGGTTCCAGCAGGAGACCGGGACCACGCCCTACCGCTGGCTGCTGCGGCAGCGGGTGCTGCTGGCCCAGCATCTGCTGGAGACCTCCGACCGGACGATCGACACGATCGCGGGCCAGACGGGCTTCGGCACGGCGGCGACGCTGCGCCACCAGTTCGTACGGTCACTGGGCACCACGCCGAACGCCTACCGCCGGACCTTCCGGGGCCCGGCGGCCACGGCCGTGCCCGACGTCGCCTGAGAGAGGTGCGGACGGGTCAGACGCCGCAGCTGGGGGCCGACCAGAAGCGGCTCGGCCCCTGGTTGACGTGCACGTGGTCGTTGTGGCCGGAGTAGCCGGATGCCCCGATACTGGCTGCTCAGTGCGTTGGCCTTGGCCGTGCCCGCCGCGACCTTGCCGCCGGCCCAGGTGCCGTTGCACTTGTTCAGCTCGGGGTACGTGAAGTGGGCCGACGTGCAGTCGTTGTCCTGGAGCGCGTAGAGCTTGGCCTGGGTGGCGGGGCCGGCGACCCCGTCGGCGGCCAGGCCGTAGGCCGCCTGGAACCGCTTGACGGCGGCGCTGGTGGCGGGGCCCCGGCCACCGGGCGGACCGGTTGCCG
>NZ_JBHXJG010000272.1:0-9472 GCF_042723425.1 Streptomyces sp. NPDC058375
GCCGGCTGTCGCCGACCAGCCGGCGGGCCCAGCGGGTGCCGGTCCCCGGCTGCGGCTGGGGACCGGCACCGCCGCGCGTCGTACAGTCGGTCACCGGGCTCCCGTCGTGGCGAGGTCGGCGTGGGGGGCGACCGCGTCGAAGAGCTGGTTGGCGGGGCGCGGCAGGCCGTAGTGCTCGCGCAGGGTGGAGCCGGTGTACTCGGTGCGGAAGAGGCCGCGTTCCTGGAGGATCGGAACGACCCGGTCGACGAAGGCCTCCAGGCCGGAGGGGAGTACGGCGGGCATGATGTTGAAGCCGTCGGCGGCCCCGCTGTCGTACCAGTGCTCGATGGTGTCGGCGACCTGCTCGGCGGTGCCGGCGAAGGTGCGGTGGCCGCGTCCGCCGCCCAGCCTCCCGATGAGCTGCCGTATGGTCAGGTGCTCGCGGCGGGCCAGCTCCACGATGAGGGTGTAGCGGCTCTTGGCGCCCTCGATCTCGTCCTCGGTCGGGATGTCCTCGGGGAGTTCGGCGTCCAGGTCCAGGTCCTCCGGGGCGATCTTGAGGCGCAGGGCGAGCTGGCGTTTGGCGTACTCGGGGACGATGAGACGGTCCAGCTCGGCGTCCAGCTCGTGGGCCTCGGCCTCGGTGTCGCCGATGACGGGGACGATGCCGGGGAGGATCTTGATGGAGTCCGGGTCGCGGCCGAGCGCCACGGCCCGCGCCTTGACGTCCTTGTAGAAGGCGATGCCCTCCTCCAGGGTCTGCTGGGCGGTGAACACCGCTTCGGCGTACCGGGCGGCGAAGTCCTTGCCGTCCTCGCTGGACCCGGCCTGCACGAGCAGCGGGTAACCCTGGGGCGGGCGCTGGACGTTGAGGGGCCCGTCGACGCGAAAGAACTCACCCCGGTGGCCGATGGGGCGGACCCGGTCGGCCAGCGCGTGGACGCCCTGCTCCTTGTCGGCGACGACGGCGTCGTCCGCCCAGCTGTCCCACAGCTTGGTGGAGACCTCGACGAACTCGGCGGCACGGCGGTAGCGCTCGCGGTGCAGCGGGGTGTCGTCCAGGCCGAAGTTGCGGGCGGCGTCCGCGCCGGCGGTGGTGACGATGTTCCAGCCGGCCCGGCCGCCGGAGACATGGTCCAGGGATGCGAACCGGCGGGCCAGGTTATAGGGCTCGTTGTAGCTGGTGGAGGCGGTGGCGATGAGCCCGATGTGCTCGGTGGCCCCGGCGAGCGCGGTGAGCAGGACGGTGGGCTCCAGCTTGGCGGCGGGGCGGCGGCCGGGGTCGCCCATGAGGACCGGGCTGTCGGCGAGGAACAGGGAGTCGAGGCGGCCGCGTTCGGCGGTCCGGGCGAGGTTCTTGTAGTGCTCGATGTCCGAGTTGGCTTCGGCGGGGCTCTCGGGGAGCCGCCAGGAGGCCTCGTGGTGGCCGGTGGACATGAGGAAGGCGTTGAGGTGGAGCTGCTTGCGGGGTCCGGCGGAAGGCATGGGTGTCTCCAGAAAGGTGCGGGCGGAGGCGTGGGGTGGAGGTGCTTCAGGCCGTCGTCGGCGGCTGCGCGACCCCGAGCGCGGTGAGCAGGGTGTCGCGGTACTCCTGGAAGCGGGCGTCGCGGCGGGAGCGCGGGGTCGGCAGGTCGATGGCGAGGTCGACGGAGATCAGCCCGTCCTCCAGGACGAGCACCCGGTCGGCCAGCTCCACGGCCTCGTCCACGTCATGGGTGACCAGGAGCACCGCGGGGCGGTGGCGCTCGTACAGTTCGCGCAGCAGGCCGTGCATCTTGATCCGGGTCAGGGCGTCGAGCGCCCCGAACGGCTCGTCGGCCAGCAGGAGTTCGGGTTCGCGGACCAGGGCGCGGGCGAGGGCGGCACGCTGCTGTTCGCCTCCGGACAGCTCGTGCGGCCAGGAGCGGTCCCGGCCGGCCAGGCCCACTTCCTCCAGCGCGGTCAGGCCGCGTTCGCGGGCGCCGGGGCCGCGCAGGCCGAGGGTCACGTTGTCCAGGACGCGGAGCCAGGGCAGCAGCCGGGAGTCCTGGAAGGAGAGCGACACCCGTTCGGGGACGAGGAGCTCACCGGAGCCCTCGACCGTGTGGTCGAGCCGGGCCACGGCCCGCAGCAGGGTGGACTTGCCCGAGCCGCTGCGGCCGAGGAGGGCGGTGAACTCCCCCGGCGCCACCGTCAGGTCCAGCTCCTTCAGGACGATCCGGTCGCCGAACCTCCGTACCAGCCGGGTCGTGCGGACGGCGGGCGGGGCCTTCGTGATCAGCCCGCCAGGGTGCGTCGCCATGACAGGACCTTCCTTTCAATCGCGCGTACTCCCGCGTCGGAGGCGAAGCCGAAGAGCCCGTAGGCGACCAGGCCCACGATGATCACGTCGGACTGGGCGTACTGCTGGGCCTGGAACATCATGTAGCCGATGCCGCTGGTGGAGTTGATCTGCTCGACGACGATCAGGCCGAGCCAGGAGGAGGTGACGCCGAGGCGCAGGCCGACGAAGAAGCCGGGCAGCGAGCCGGGGACGACGACCTTGCGCAGAAACTGGGCGCGGCTGAGATCGAGGCCCTCGGCGAGCTCCACGTACCGGCTGTCGATGGAGGTCAGCGAGGCGTAGGTGTTGATGTACATGTTGACCGCGACGCCGAGCGCGATCACCGTGACCTTCATCTGTTCGCCGATGCCGAGCCAGAGGATCAGCAGCGGCAGCATGGCGAGCGAGGGGATGGCGCGCTTGATCTGGAGGGGCCCGTCGACCAGATACTCCCCGCTGCGGCTGAGCCCGGCGGTGACCGCGAGGACCACCCCGGCGGTGACGCCGAAGAGGAGGCCGAGCCCGGCTCGCTGGAGGGAGATGAGGACGTTGTCCTGGAGTCGGCCGGTGGCGACCAGGTCGGTGGCGGTGGAGACGACGCTGCCGGGCCCGGACAGGATGCGCGGGTCCAGATAGCCGGAGGCCGATGCCGCCCACCACAGGGCGACGAGCAGGACGGGGCCGAGGAGCCGGCCGAAGGGGACCGCCCGTCCGGGGCCGAGCCGTCTGCGGGTGCCGCGCGCGACGGCGGGTCCGGCGCGGTCCGCGGTGTCCGACGGAGGAGGCGCGCCCTTGGTGAGGACGGCGGGACCGCCGGAGCGGGCGGTGGGCAGCAGGTCGGTCATGAGGTCTCCCGGTATTTGGCGGGAACGGACTCGGCGGCCAGCCCCTCGAAGCGGCGGTCGAACAGGTCGGCGACGTCCTGCTTCGGTACGAAGCCGCCTTCGGCCATCAGGTCGGCGGTCTCCTGCTCCCACTCGATGGCCTTGTCCCAATTCGCGGGGAACTGGGGCTTGTTCAGCGAGGTGACGATGCGGCGGCCGTCCGCCACGGAGACGCCCTCGCTCTTCACGTAGTACGTGTCGATCCACTCGTCCGTGTTCTCCCACGCCCAGACCAGGCCCTTGGCCCACAGCGGGATGAAGCTGCGGACGGCGGCGGCCTTCGCCGGGTCGTTGAGCACCTCCACCGGGGCCCACAGGACGGTGAGCAGGTCCACGACCTCGGTCTTGAGGCCGGTGGCGCCGTCCTTGCCGTACTGGTCGAGGTACTTGGTGAGGGTCGGCTCGCCCAGCGGCGCCACGTCGACCTGCCGGGACTGGAGGGCGGTGAGGAACTGGGTGCTGGGCAGGGCGACGAGCTCGACGTCGCTGTTCTTCAGCCCGGCCGCCTTCAGGGCGCGCAGCACGACGACGCCCTGGGCCTGGCCCTGGGAGAAGCCGATCTTCTTGCCTCGGAAGTCCTCCACCGAAGCGATGCCCGAGCCCGGAGCCGTGGCGAAGGTGTAAATGGGCCGCGGGCGCACCTGGACGGCGACGATCTTCGTGTCGACGCCGATGGCCTTGGCCTGGATCGGGGGAATTCCCGCATTCGAGGCGAGGTCGATGGACTGGGCCCGAAAACCCTGGATGATATCCGGGCCCGCGCTCAGGTTCGGCCATTCCGAAACGGTGAAGGCGAGGTCCTTCTCCAGACCGGACGGCTTCAGTTGGAGCCGGGTCTGACGTATCGCGACGGTCAGTTTCGTGCCCGGCGGCGGTGCGCCCGAGGGAAGCTTTCCGGTGGGTTCGGAACTGACCACGGTCTTGGTCTGCGGAGAGCAGGCGGCGAGGCCGAGAACCGTTCCGGTGGCGAGAGCGAGAAAGGACCGGCGGCCCACGGTTCGGCGGGTCGCGGAAAGGTCGTCGGTCTGGTGACGAGGCATGGGATGTGTTCCTGGCTTTTGGAGGGAGTGGTAGGCGGTTTCAGAGGGAGTGGTAGGCGCCGTCGTGGAACAGCAGCGGGCTGCGGTCCTCGTCTAGCCAGGAGTCGGTGACCCGGGCGATCACGATCCGGTGGTCCCCGGCGGGCACGATCCGCTCGGTCTCCAGGCGCAGCCAGCCGGCCACACCGTCGAGCACCGGTTCACCGTCCGCCAGCCGCCGCCAGGCGGTGGGGGCGGCGAACCGGTCGATGCCGCTGGTGGCGAAGGTGCGGGCCAGGGACTCCTGGTCGGCGCCGAGGAAGTTCACGACGGTGGAGAATGCCTCCTCCACATGGGGCCAGGAGGAGGACGTGGTGCCGATGCCGTACGAGACGAGCGGCGGGTCCAGGGACAGCGAGGTGAGCGAGGTGGCGGTGAATCCGACGGGGCCGCGGCCGGAGTCGGCGGTGACGACGACCACGCCCGCCGGATAGCGGCGGAACACCTGCTTGAAACGGTCGGGGGCGTAGGCGGGGGCATGGGAGGGCACGGTGACGGTCAACATCTCTCCTGGGAAGGAAGGAGGGGAATACGAGAAATGGGCGCACGGGAGCACGGAGACACGAAGGCGCTGCCACCTGTTACGGCTGCTACGGAATCCGCCAGGAAGGGAACGACAAGGCGTCAGAAATGCGACGGGGCGTTTGTCAGGAACCCGGACAGGTGCGACAACGACAGGGCCGGGAGACCATCCTCACCGGCGCAGCCGCGCGACAGCGGTGAGCCGTGCGGGGCACGCTCTGCTGAATACGCTGTCGGCTGGTCATGAATCCATTGTCCTGTGGGGCTGTCGGGCCGGTCAACAATGCAACGTTCTGAATTAAGTCGGGTTCCGCACCGGCCGGGGGACGGGTCCACCGGACGGTGCGGCGGACGGGTTCAGGACACGGCGGGCAGCGCCGGCCAGGGCCCCAGCGGGTCGGTGTACAGCGCGCCGAGCGCCACCGCACCGCCCGCGGTGGCCAGCACCGAGCCGGTGAAGCTGCTCGGCACCACGGCCCGTTCGGGGTCGTCGCAGACCCAGGAGCGGCGGGCCACCTCGGCCCGCAGGTGCGCCAGGCACTCCGGTATGCGGCCGGCTCCGGGCTCGACGACCACGAGGACCTCCGGGTCGAACATGTCGAGCAGCAGGGCGGCCGCCCGGCCGACGAGCAGGGCGCGCCGGCGGAAGAGCCCGATCGCCCGCTCGTCCCCGGCCAGGGCCCCGTCGAGCAGTTCGGTGAACGAGCCGACGATCAGGCCCTGTTCGGCAGCCCGGCGCACCATGGCCCGCTCGGAGACCTCCGACTGGAGGCAGCCGGCGCGGCCGCACGAACAGGGCTCGGCCCCGCCCGATCCGCCTGACCCCAGCGGCAGATGGGCCACGCTGCCCGCGCCGGACCGGGGGCCCAGGTGCAGGCTCCCGGAGCTGGCGAACGCGGCGTCCACCACGGCCCCGACGAACAGCAGGACCGTGCTGACCCGGGTCGACGCCTCGCCGAACAGTTGCTCGGCGCGCGCCAACGCCCGGGAGTGGCTGTCCACATGAACCGGGAGGCCGGTGGCGGCTTCGAGGATCTCGCGCACCGGGACGTCCCGCCAGCCCAGGTGCGGATGATCGACGACGACTCCGGCGGCCGGGTCCACCCGGTGTCCGGTGGCGAAGCCGAGGGCGAGGACGGTCCGGCCCGCGGAGTGCGCGTCGACGAGCCGGGGCAGCCGGTCGGCGAGGTCGCGCAGCAGGGCTGGCCCGGTGGCCAGGCCGCGCGGGGAGACGTCGGGGACGGTGGCGTACGGGCTCCTCGCGCCGGCGTGCGGCTGCCGGTCCTCGGCGACGATCCGGCCGCGCAGGTCCATCAGGGAGACGGTGGAGTGCGCGACGGCGACATGGGCCCCGGCGACCAGGTAGCTGCCGGTGTCGATCTCGACGGGGATGTGGGGACGGCCGAGCTTCCTGGGCCCGGCGGTCTCCGCGCCCTCCCGGACGAGCCCGCGCGCCAGCAGCCGGCCGACGTGGCCGGTCACCGCCGCCGGGGAGAGACCGGTGAGCCGGGCGACGGTGGACCGGGCGACGGGCCCGTGGTCGAGGATCGCGCTCAGCACGGATCCGGTGCCGACGGCCCGGCGGACTGGCCCGGCGGCCGGGATGTCCGAGCGGCGCAGCGGGGTGGTGGTGCGGCGGCGGTGGGGCACGGGCGGACGCTTCACTGGTGTCTTCACGGGTCCTCGATGGCAGCGGGCCGTGCGGGAAGGCGTCCGGACGGAGCCGGAGCCTCGTGCCGAGAACCCTCCGGGTTGCGGCTTCTCCCGTGGAACGGTGGCCCCGGGTGCGTACACCGGGCGCGATCCGGAAGGGATCCGGACGTGAATCCGGGCGCACACCGGAAGGGCTCCGGTGGCGGTCGCGACGGGGCGGGGTGCGTTCAGGCCCGATGACACGCCGCGGAGCACACGCGCTTCAGGTCGACATGACCTCGCGTCGTCAGGTGTGCGGATCGCTGCATGGCGCGCAACGTAGCCGGAACGGTGCAACCCGGTCAAACACCTGCCCGCATGCTGGACGACCGTCTCGGCAGGGCGCGTTGCTCCGCTGTTGCCGCACGTGACAGGCGCGTGGCGGGGGTATGGCAGCAGCATGGCGGGCATGCGAAGCGGGTGCGCGGTCCCCTCGCGGAGCCGTGAAGGCCCGTCCGCCATCCGGCCGATGCCGGGAATTAACCGGTGATGCCTTGTCATGCCCCGTTCTACGCGCATAGCTTTTGCCCCTACCACTCAGTTCAGTTGGGGGCTCCTCCCGTGCAGATATACAGATCCGGTTCCGTCCTGCTGACCGGCGCCGTCGCCGTCGCGCTCGCGGTGACCGCCCTGCCCGCCGCCCAGGCGGCCCCGTCCGCGACCGCCGTCATCTCCGAGGTGTACGGCGGCGGGGGCAACTCCGGCGCGACGCTGACCCGGGACTTCGTCGAGCTGGCCAACGCCGGCTCCGCGCCCTTCGAGGCCGACGGCCTCAGCGTCCAGTACCTGCCGGGCAGCCCCTCGGCCGGTTCGCAGTGGCAGGTCTCCGAGCTGTCCGGGTCGATCGCGCCCGGCGGCCGCTACCTGGTCGCGCAGGCCGCGGGCGCCGGCGGCACGGTCGCGCTGCCCACCGCGGACGCCACCGGCACCGTCGCCATGGCGGCGGGCAGCGGCACCGTCGCCCTGGTCTCCGGGACGGCCCCGCTCACCTGCAAGTCGGCGGCGGACTGCGCGGCGGACACCCGGATCGTCGATCTGGTCGGTTACGGCTCCGCGGTCGTCCGGGAGGGCAGCGGCCCGGTCCCCGGCGCCTCGGCCACCGCGTCCGTCGCACGGGCCGCCTCGCCGGCCGACACCGACGACAACGCCGCCGACCTCACCGCGGGCGCCCCGACCCCGGTCAACGCCAAGGGCGAGACGTCCGGCGGCGGGCAGCCGCCGGAGGAGCCCGGCCCGACCGAGCCCGGCGACGTACGGATCCACGACATCCAGGGCACCACCCGCGTCTCCCCGCTCGACGGCACCGCGGTGACCGGCGTCCCGGGCGTCGTCACCGGCGTACGGACCAGCGGCTCACGCGGCTTCTGGATCCAGGACACCGCACACGACCACGACCCGCGCACCGGCGAGGGCCTGTTCGTCTACACCGGCTCCACCGCCCCCACCGTCAAGGTCGGCGACGCGGTCCTGGTCAGCGGCAAGGTCGCGGAATACTACCCGGGCACCGGCACCCAGTCGCTCACCCAGATCGCCGCGCCCCGCACCACCGTCCTCTCCTCCGGCAACGCGCTGCCCGCCCCGGTCGTCCTCGACGCCCGCTCGGTGCCCGGCCGTTACGTGCCCTCGGCGGACGGCGGCGCGATCGACGCGCTCCCGCTGGACCCGGCCCGCTACGCGCTGGACCTGTACGAGGCGCTGGAAGGCTCCCGGATCCAGATCGCCGACACCCGGGTGACCGGGGCGACGACCGCGTACGACGAGATCTGGGTGACGGTCAAGCCGCGGGAGAACCCGACCCGGCGCGGCGGCACGCTCTACGCCTCGTACGAGGACCAGAACACCGGCCGCCTCAAGGTGATGTCGCTGGACCCGGCGCAGCCGGTCCCCGCGGCGAACGTGGGCGACGTGCTGAAGGGCCGCACCACCGGCGTGCTCGACTACGCGAGCTACGGCGGCTACAACGTGCAGGCCACCGAGCTGGGCACCATCGTCGACAAGAAGCTGCGGCGCGAGGTGACCCGCAAGCAGAGGAAGGACGAGCTGGCGGTCGCCACGTACAACGTGGAGAACCTCGACGCGAACGACGACCAGGCCAAGTTCGACACCCTGGCCGAGGGCGTGGCGGTCAACCTGTCCTCCCCCGACATCGTCTCGCTGGAGGAGATCCAGGACGACAACGGTCCGGTGAACGACGGCACGACGGGCTCCGAGGCGACGCTGAAGCGGTTCACGGACGCGGTCGTCGCGAAGGGCGGGCCGCGCTACGCCTGGCGCTACATCGCCCCCGAGAACAACAAGGACGGCGGCGAGCCGGGCGGCAACATCCGCAACGTCTTCCTCTACAACCCGAAGCGGGTCTCCTTCACCGACCGGCCGGGTGGCGACGCCACCACGCCGGTGCGGGCCGTCGACACCTGGCTGGGCGTCAGGCTGTCCGCGTCCCCGGGCCGCATCAACCCGGCGAGCCCGGCGTGGGCGGACAGCCGTAAGCCGCTGGTGGGCGAGTTCGTCTTCCGGGGCAAGCCGGTCTTCGTCATCGGCAACCACTTCGCGTCCAAGGGCGGCGACCAGCCGCTGCACGGCCGCTACCAGGAGCCGACACGGTCATCGGAGACCAAGCGGATCCAGCAGGCCGCCGAGGTCAACACCTTCGTCACCTCACTGCTGAAGGCGGACCGGTCGGCGCGGGTCGTCGCGCTCGGGGACTTCAACGACTTCGAGTTCTCCCCGACGATGAAGTCGCTGACCAAGGGGAAGGTGCTGAAGCCGCTGATCAGCACGCTGCCCGTCGGCGAGCGGTACAGCTATGTCTTCGACGGCAACTCGCAGACGCTGGACCACATCCTGACGAGCCCCGGCGTCCGCCGCCTCGACTACGACGTGGTGCACATCAATGCCGAGTTCGCCGACCAGGCGAGCGACCACGACCCGCAGGTGGTGCGGATCAAGGTCGGCGGCCTCTGGCCCTGGTCCTGGTAGAGCACGGCGTCCGGGCGGGACGGGCGATTCTC
>NZ_JBHXJG010000273.1:0-9454 GCF_042723425.1 Streptomyces sp. NPDC058375
GGGACCGGGTGGTCGGGCGCCGGCCCGCCCCGGGGCCCGGGTGGTTCCCCGGGCCCCGAGGTGGTTCCCCGCCCTGGCGAGGGCGGGCGGGCAGGCCGGGTCGGGCGAGTCGGCCGCGTGGGTCGGCTCGGGCGGGTCGGCCAGGTGGGTCGGGTGGGCAGGTCGGGTCGGCCGGGGCAGGTGGTTCAGGCCGCGAAGTGCTGGGACAGCGAGTCCCGTTCGTCCAGCTCCACCAGATCCGGACGGGTGTAGCGCTCGGCGCGCGCGTGGTAGTCGAAGTCCCCCCGCACGAGTCCCCGGTAGTCCTGGACGCAGCGCTCCAGTGCCGCCCGGGTCGGTCCTTCGATGCCCGCCGCCTCGATTTCCTCGACCAGTTCCTTTTCCGCCCGCTGCACCCGCTCCGCGATCCGGGCCAGTTGGATCCCGGCCTCGTCCACGGCTTCCTGGAGGGTGGATCCCCGGTCCCGCTGAATCAGCCGTACGGCGTTGTGCTCGTAGCCGAGAGCGGCTTCCTTCTCGAAGGAACAGATGTCGTTGCAGAGACCGGAATGGTCGGTGACCGCGTTCCGCAGGGCGATATACGCGGGCAGGCTCCGGGCGGAATCCGGGAGATCGATTCCGGCGGTGATCTCATGCAGGCAGAGGAACGGCTGCATGGCGACCGAATCCCGCCGGTGCTTGGCGAATTCGGCCCGGGTCGGCACCTGTCCTGCGGCCCGCTCGACGGCCTCGGCGTAGTACGTCCACAGCCAGGCGGCGGTGTCGCGCCGGAACTGCCGGTTCCACTGCGGCGACCGTCCACGGCAGGTCCGGTCCCGCAGCCCGGCGAGTGCCCGCTCCATCGGCCCGTTCGGCTCGGCTCCGTCGAAGACGTCCACCAGTCGGGCGATCGCCTTCTCGCACATCAGCGGATTGCGTCCGGCCGGGCCGTCGTCGAACTCGTCGTCCACCAAGAAGGCCCAGAAGAGCCATTGACAGAACAGGTCGAGATGTTCCTGCGTGGCCTTGGGGAAGATGAGGGATATCCACAGTTCCGGGCGGGTCCGGATCATTTTCCGCCGGGCCGGTACGGAGAGATCGAGCCCTTCGGATTCCGCCCATTCCCAGGCGGCCTCCCTGGTTTTCGCCAGGCCCGGATGACACCCGGCACTCTGGAACGGCATGTGAAACGCCGGTAACGTGATCTGGCTCATTGCTGCCCCTCGTCTGATGAATACGCGCGGACGATGTGAACGGCACATTCCGGGTGGTCGAGCACGGGACGGTCCCGCCCGGGGAAGCGGCGGCGGCCAGCCCGGGAGCCGGGCCGCGAAGCGGCGTTGCGAGGTGGGAGGGTCATCGCTGTCCTCCTTCCTTCGCCGCCGGTCGCGACGCCGGGGCAGGGCCGGTGAGCCGGCGGGCGAGCACGTCACCATGTGTAATGCCCAGTCAACCCCCTGTGGGGGTGCCGAGGGAAGTCATTTGTGACCGAAATTGTTTGATCGTCAATAAGTCTCTGATCGTTACTGGGGCGTTGGTGAACTTCTGGGACAGCGGTCGGGCTCAGGTGCGCTTGAAGAACTCGACCTCGCCGACCGCGATCGGCCGCCCCTCGCCCTGACCGGTCGCCTCCCGCAGCACCAGCCGGACGGAGACGACGTCGCTGATGCCGGTTCGTATCTCCTGCTTGCCGGGCTTGTCGTTGAAGGTCACCACCTTCTTGTGGACCTTGTCGTCCTTCGTGGTGACGAACAGGTCCGCCCGGATCGGCCGCGCGCCCCGCCGGAACTCCTGCGGCTCCTTGGACACACCGGTGTGCACCACGACGCCGACCAGCCGGAACGGCGTCCCGAACGAGCACGTCAGCGACGCGCCGAGAGTGGGCGCGCCCCAGTACTTGTTCGTCACGCCGTCGATCGCCGCGCTCGCGGGGTGCCCGGGGGCCGCCGCGCTCGCTGTCACCCCGGTAGGGCTGATCTCCGCCGTTTTGCCGAGCTTGTCCCGGACGTCCTCGAAGACGTAGCGCCCGAACGGGAAGAACAGGAAGCCCGCGAGCACCAGTCCGGCCAGGGCCAGCACCAGCAGCGTCCGGCGCAGCGTCCGGCCCGAACCGCCGCGCACCCGGCGGCGGAACGGCCACACCGTGCGCCACCACGGCAGGGCGGCCGGCTGCTCCCGGACCTGCAACGGAGCGGCGCACCGCCGGCAGAACTTCCGCCCGGCCAGGTTCGGCGTGCCACAGGCCGGGCAGGGGGGACCGTCCGACGACTCGTCCGCCGCCACGGGCCGCACGGCGGGCCGCCGGGCCACGGGCTTGGCCGGTTGCACCGCCCCGATCGGCTCGTCCGCCCCGTCTGCCCTGTTCGTCTCGGATGCGCTCCGGGGCGTCGGTGGCGTCGGTGCGGATGCCGGGATTCCGGGGCGTACGGGGGCGGGGGCGGGGCGCACGGGACGGACCGGAGGCACGGGCGGCTGCGCCGGTAGGGACGGTGACTCCGCCGGGGGCGCGGCGGGACGCGGTGGTACGGGGGCGGGCGCCGAGGGCCTCGCGGGCAGGGGTGCCGCCGGGGGCGCGGATCCCGACCGGGTTGGCACGGGCGGCTGTTCGGGGCGCGCGGGGGCGGGAGCTTTTGGTCGTGTGGGTCGGCTGGTGGGCGGCGCGGCTGCGGGCGGGGGCGGGGGCGTGGGGGGAGAGGCCGGTGCGGGCGGTGCCGGTGCCGGTGCAGGGGTCGGTGGTGCTGGTGCTCGTGCCGGAGTCGGCTCGGCCTCCGCCGTCCGAGTGCCGGCTCCGGACGCAGACTTCGCCCCTGACTCGCGGGCAGGACCCGGCTGACGTCCGGGCCCCGGCTCGCGGCCAAGCCCCGGCCCGTGGGGCGCCGGTTCAGGGGCCTTCGGCTCGGCCTCCGACTCCGGCGCAGCTCCGCGTCCCGGTCGTACGGGCTCGGAGGACCAGCCCAGGTAGCCGCCGCAGTTGCCGCAGAAGTCGTCGGTCTCGCCGTTGGCCGTACCGCACGCCGGGCACGAACGCATCACGTCAGCCTCCAGTCTGTTCAGGCGCGTTGGGTGCTTCGGGTGGTACCGGCGGGTCCGGCAGGACCTCCACCCGGCAGGTGAGGTGGACGGGGCAGGCGGCCGTGGCGACCTCCAGGACGCGGCGGGCGTCCACCGCGTCGCCCTCGCGCACCGGCCAGACCCGGACGAGCAGTTCGCCGGTCGGTGGCGGCGGGAGCGCGGCCCCCGGCTCGGCCGACCAGGTCGCGCCCCCGCCGTCCCGGACCTCCGCGTGCACCCCGCAGCACAGCCGCAGCCGCTCAACGAGGCCCCGCCGCGTGCCGCGCCACCGGTGCAGCTCGACCGCGCGCGCCACGACCGCCCGGCGCAGCTCCACCGGCCACGCCGGATCGGCTTCCACGCCCACCCAGGACGCCAGCCACGGCAGGAAGTCCGCCGGGGCCAGCGCCGGGTCGACGTACGCGGGCAGGTTGTCCAGCGTCGACAGGACAGGTGCCAGCACCGTGTCCAGGCCCGCCGTGAACCGCTGGGCGAGGTCGTCGTCCGCGTACAGGGCGGGCAGCAGCTCACCGATCGGGTAGCGGCTGGGCAGCCCGGGTACCGCCGCCCGCGTCATACGACCTCACCGGCCCCGCTCGCGGTGACCACCACCTGGTGCTGGTGCGAGAAGACCAGGGCCCCCGGCGCGACATCGACCCGGTCCACCGCCGCCCCGCGCCTCCCCGTGATCGGGTCCGCCGGGAACAGCCGGACGTCCTCCACGAGCCCCGCCCCCTCCACGTTCTGGAGCACGGCGAAGACCTCCCCGTACTGCACGGGCCTGCCGAACGGCCACCCCTGCCCGTCCGCCCCGCCCCGCAACGGATCGATGTGCCGGAACAGCGCCTCCAGCGCCTCGGCCCGGACCCGGTCCACATCGCCGGCCGCGGCCACCAGCCGGGCGACGACCGTGACGCCCTGGTAGGCGGGCGGTTCGACGACCAACCGGGTTCCTACCAGGCGTCGTTCGTCGAGCCGCTCCGTCACCGCCGTGAGCACCGCGTCCGACGGGATCAGCTGCTCGAACCGCACCTGCCCGTCCTCGTCGGCCACCGCGTCCGGCACCACCAGCACCCGTACGGCACCGGCCTCTCCCGGCACGGCCGGCAGGCACCGCACCCGGCGCAGGGACGGCGCGGCCTCCCGGGCGATCAGCTCGTAGTCCTCGGCGGTGACCGCCCGCTCCTGCACCCGCAGGATGTTGGGCGCGCGCACCTTCGCGTTCTCCACGGTCTCCCCGTCGACCCCGCCGGTCGCCGCCTCGCGGTTGTTCACGCCCGCGACGTACGGCACCGAACTGCGCAGCACGGAGATCGCGCCCCGGGCGACGTTCCCGGCCGACCCGCCACCCGTGCGGTAGCGGGGGATGCGGAGCTGGGCGCCCTTCTCGGGCACCGCCCCGTACGCGCGCATCGTGCCGTCCGGCTCCCGCACCTCCGGCGGAAACGCGAACTCCCCGGCGACGGCGTCGATCCTGACGTGCCGGTCACCGGGCCGGGACGCGCCGAAGTGCTCCACCGGCGTCCAGATCTGCCAGCCCTCGTCGGTCGACACCTGGACGACGGGCGGCTCCCCGTCCAGCAGCAGCGGCGCCCGGCTCACCGTGAACCGTTGCCCGGCGACGCCCTCCGACATCCCGAGGGGCACGTCGAGGACGGTCTCCGCGTGCTCCGCCGCCGCGGTCCCGCCGACCGTGAACACCTCGGCCTCCCGGATCGTCGGCGACTCCGAGTAGAACGGCTGGCCCGGCTCCGGGGCGGTCACCCGGCAGCGCAGCCACCCCGCCCGGGTTCCGGCCACCACGGACGCCGTGTGCCCGGCCGGCACGAACACGACGACCTCGCCGGGCCGGTTGAGCCCGCCCGTGCTGTCGGTGCCGGTCGCACACGTCACCCACCGGGCCCCGTCCCACGCCTCCCACACCAGCGGTGGCTGACGCGGGTCGACGCCCACGCCCTCCACCCGGCTGTCGAGCCGGACGGCGACGATGCACCGGGGCACCGCCGTCGGCAGCCCGAACAACAGCGCGTCGCCGGGCTCCGGCCGGGCCTGGAAACACGGGATGTCCTTGCCCGCGCCGAGCGGCGCGGTCCGGTCCGTCTGGTCGCCCGACACCGGCGCGGTCACCAGCCGGACCAGCGAACTCGGCACGATCGGCAGGTCCTCCGAGGTGGAGAACACCACCGGCTCCTCGGCCTCACCGCGCGCCGTTGCCACCTCCGTACCGGCGGGCAGGTGCACGGTCTCCGGCTGCGGCGCGGACAGCCAGAAGTCGATGTCGGCCCGTGCCACGGTCGGCGGGAACAGCGTCACGCCCAGCAGATCGAGGAAGGCCGCGTAGTTCTTGTCGGGCACCCGGTTCAGCCGGTACAGCAACTGGTCGACCATGTACGCGAACGTCTCGATCAGCGTCACCCCGGGGTCCGACACATTGTGGTCGGTCCACTCGGGGGAGCGCTGCTGGACGAACCGCTTGGCCTCGTCGACGAGTTGCTGGAAACGCCGGTCGTCCAGGTTGGGGGAGGGCAGGGCCATCAGCGCACTCCCGCTTCCCGGGACGTCCCCGGCGATGAGCTCTCCGACGACGGGATCGTGTAGAAGGGAAAGACCAGGTTGCGCAGGTCGTTGGTGGCCCGCACGGTGTAGTGCACGTCGATGTAGAGCGTGCCCTCCTCGATCGCGTCGAACGCGATCACCACGTCCGTCACCTCGATGCGCGGCTCCCACCGCTCCAGCGAGGTGCGGACCTCCTGCGCGATCCGCCCGGCAGTCGCCCCGTCGCCGGGCGCGAAGACGTACTCGTGGATGCCGCAGCCGAACTCCGGGCGCATCGGCCGCTCGCCCGGCGCGGTCCCGAGGATCAGCCCGATGGCCTCCTCGATCTCCTTGTCCCGCTCGACCAGCGCGATCCCGCCCGTCGGCCCGGTCCGCAGCGGGAAGCCCCAGCCGCGCCCGATGAATCCGCCGCCGCGTCCCGCGTATCCGCCGCCGCTCACATCGGGCCCCCGATCAGGACGTTGAACGCACCGCTGATGACCGGCGCGCCGCAGGAGGTCTTGTCGCCCATCCGGGCCGCGGGCAGTCCGCCGATCAGCACCGCGCCGCCGATCGCGGCGGCGGGGTTGGGCATGATCACGTTGCCGGGGCCGAGCGCCGCGTGCGGGGGGACGACGCAGACGTGGAGGCTCCCGGTGACGGCCGCGGGCCGTCCGCCGATGAACACGGTGGCCACGGCCACCGCGCCCGGGGGCGGGGTGCCGATGAGACCGCCGTGGGCGGTGCTGTCGCCCGTGCGGGCTGCGGGGGGCATGGCCGGGTTTCTCCTTGCTGTGAAAGGGAATTCAGGGGATCGGAAGAGCGGGGGGAGGGCGGTCAGTTGATCCTGATGAGCTTGGCCTTGAGGACCGCGAGCAGACCGCCGTCGACCGTGACGCCCGTCTTGCCGTTGACGGTCACCGAGCGGCCCTTGATGTTCACGTCGCCCGTGGCGCCCGCGTCGAGGGTGATGCCCGAAGCGGACAGCGTCACGGAGCTCAACTCCCTTGTGCCGCCGCGGGCTTTGACGCTGAGGGTGATCTCACCCTTCTTCTCGTCGAGGACCACGTCGAGCCGTTTGTCGCCGGTGGCGATCCGTACCCCGGCCGGACCGCGCGGGGCGTCCAGCAGCTCCAGCCGGTTGCCCGAACGGGACACCAGGGAACGGCGGTTGACCTTCCCGCTGGTCGGATCGACGAGCGGGACGTCGTGCGGCGAGGGCTTGTCGACCCCGTTGTAGAGCCCGCCGAGCACGTACGGGCTGTCCAGCAGCCCCTGCTCGAACCCGACCAGCACCTCGTCGTTGACCTCCGGGCTGAACACCCCGCCGCCGCCCTGGCCGCCCCACTGCACGGTGCGCACCCAGTCGGTGACGTACGTGTCGTCGAGCCAGGGAAACTTCAGCCGCACCCAGCCGCGTTGGCCCTTGCCCTCCTCGCGGATGTCGGTGACCACGCCGATCGCCAGACCCGGCATGCGCGGGCCGCGCGAGGGGGCGTTGCCGCCGGCGGTCAGCCCCGACAGGGAACGGTCCGGCGAGGCGCTGACGATCACCGTCGTGCGGTAGCCGGTGTCCGGTTCGAGGACGTGGTGCGCGGCGGTCGCCGTGTACCGGCCGGAGAAGGCGGGCCCCACGTTGCCCAGCGCCACCGGCATCCCCGCTCGCAGCCGCGGATTCCCGTACGCGACCGCCTCGACCTCCCCGAACCCGGCGCTGACGGACGCGGCGAGCGCACCGGCCACGGCCCGGGTCTCCGCCTGGGTGCGGTACGGCGTGTCGGCGATGGTCGTACGGGAGTTGGAGCCGAAGATCTTGGCCGCCGTCGACGGGCTCATCCCCGGCGAGACGGTGTCGCTGCGCACGGACTGCTGCCGGGCCACCAGCCGGGTCTTGGTGTCGACGTTCCAGCCGCGCACCTCCACGCTGTCCGACCCGTCGGCCCCGGTCAGCACCGCGCGCAGGGCCAGCAGGTTGTTCCCGTACTCCAGGACCATCGGGTTGCGCGTGGCGGACGTCGAGGGCGAGGGCGCCGAGGAGGCCGGGTCCGGCTTGGTGAACTGCAACAGGCCCTTGTCGTCCACCCGTACGGTGGCCCCGCTCTCGGCCGCGAGGTGCTGGAGGAACTCCCAGTCCGACACGTTCGGCTGGGTCAGCTGCTTGTACGTGATCGACGCCGCCTCGACCTTCCCGCAGGCGAGCCCCGCCCCGGCGGCGACCTTGCGGACGATGTCCGCCGTCTTCATGTTCCGGTACGCCATCACCTTCCGGCCGCGCTGGAGCCGGTGCGCTTTCGAGAACGCCCGGACGACGGTGAACGATCCGGTGGTGTCGGTGTCCAGCTCGACCGCTGTGACCTCCCCGGTGAACAGCCGCTCGCGCGCCCGGTCCTGCACGGTGACCACCGAGATCTTCAGCGGGGTGCCCATGCCGATGCCGGTTTTGGTGAGGAAGGTGTGGTCGGGATCCCGGTACATCAGGACGGCGGTGTCCGGCAGGCCCACGTTCTCGTCCACCACACAGCTCACCAGCTGGGTGGCCCAGGCGGCGGGCAGCTCGGCGGGCGCCTCGACGATCGGGTCGGCGGCGAAGGAGCGGCCGGGTGATTCCTTCCCGCTCATCGGCCGCCCTCCGCCAGGTGGTCTTCCCGCCCCGGCACGAGGAGTTCCCGGCCGGGCGTCAACCGCATCGGGTCGTCGATGTCGTTGGCGTGCGCGATGGTGCGCCACGCGGAGGCGTCGCCGTACTCCCGCCAGGCCAGCAGCGGCAGGCTGTCCCCGGCCACCACCCGGTGCGTGCGCCGCGCCTCCTTCGAACCGGAGGTGGGGTTCTGGCCGGCCGGGTCGACGCTCGCCTCCTCGATCGACAGGGAGCAGGTGGCGCGCAGCGGCTTCCCGTCAACGTCGAACAGGGTGTAGGAGACCTGGAGGCTGGAGAGCACCCCGTCGAACGAGGTCGTCTTCGACGTCCCCCAGTCGAACCGCACCCAGGGGCTGGCGGGCGTCTTGCGGGCCAGACTGCTGGGGGTGGGCACACAGGCGGTCATCAACTGTTCCACCGCCCTCTCCACGGAGTTGTCGTGGGTGGCGGTCGCGTCGAGGAACACCTCCAGCGACAGGGCCCGGGGCCCGCTGCCGACGAACTCGGGCAGCGCGGACTGCCCGGCCATCCGGGACGGGGTGCGCCGCCACTCGGTGCTCTTGCTCAGCGACAGCTTCGCGGGGTTGAACTGCAACGTGAGCCGGGCGAGCGTGCCGCCGGGCTTGGCGCCCACGGTCGACGGCGGCTCCATGATGGTCAGCTGGGCACGGGCGCGGCTCGCGCGGAGAGCGGGTGACACGGCGTTCCTCCTTTCCTCTCTCTACGTCCTGGTCCGGTACGGCGTCGGGCAGCGGGCGGTCAGGAGGGCTCCAGGCCCTCGTGGGCGATCTCCAACGTCTCGATCGCCGCCTGGGAGTTGGCCGGATCGAAGGACGGCCCCTGCCAGCGCACCGGCACGATGCCGTGGACCTGCCAGCTGATGATCCGGCTGAGGTCGGGGCGCAGCGCCACGATCTCGCCGTCCTTGGGTTCGACCCGCTGGATCGTCTCGTTCAGCCAGCGCGCGATCTTGATCGTGTCGGCCGTCACCGGGCGGGTCAGCGTGATGTTCGTCCAGGTGATCCGCCCCGGCAGCTGCCAGGTGAACCCGTTGTTGCCGCCCTCGGCGTACGTCTCCATCTCCACCTCGGCCCCCAGGCCCGAGCAGGTGTGGAACGCGCCCAGGTCGCTGCCGCCGATCGCGAGCTTGAAGAACACGCTCGTCGCGAAGATGTTGTCCGTCATACGTCTCTCGTCTTCTCTGCTTCTCGTCTTCTGTGCTGTCTCGGTGTACGGGGCGGTGTGCGGGCG
>NZ_JBHXJG010000274.1:0-9452 GCF_042723425.1 Streptomyces sp. NPDC058375
GGCCCGGACCGTGGTAACGGTCCGGGCCCGCTCCGTGATGCTCACGTTGCGATGCGCTTCGGGGTACTGCGCGCTGCGACTCGAAGGCGGGGCTGTGCGTACGCTCTGTACGCGCCGCCGGGCTGAGGCTTGGTGCGGTTCTCGCTCAGGCGCTTGCGTTGCGCGCCCGGTTGCGAGCGGCGCGGCGCTTCATCGCGCGGCGCTCGTCCTCGCTGAGTCCGCCCCAGACGCCGGAGTCCTGGCCGGACTCGAGCGCCCACTGCAGGCACTGCTCCATGACGGGGCAGCGGCGGCAGACAGCCTTGGCTTCCTCGATCTGCAGCAGCGCAGGACCGGTGTTGCCGATGGGGAAGAACAGCTCGGGGTCTTCCTCACGACAAACGGCGTTGTGACGCCAGTCCATGGCTGCTACCTCTCCTTGGTATTACACGCTTGTTGCTTGTGAATGTGAACGCTTTCACGAATCCCCCCGCAGATGACGGGCCGACCCCCAGATGGACTGGGTGTGGTCTGTGATGGTGAGGAGGGGTTCTGGCTCTCAGTGGAGGCCGGTGTTGCGGGCCGTCCCGATCGCCATGAAGAGATTCCCAAACCTCAGCGACGGATACAACCCCTTCTGGAAAGTTTTTTTTGATTCCTCGGTGTCGACTAGGTCACAGCCGCACTTCTTAGGGGTGGGGGCCAGTCCAAACGTTCGAGTTAAAGGACTTTGGGCGCTTCCACTCACACAATCACACGCAGTGCACGGCGTACGCCTGTGAACGTCACGCTCGTACGCAGTCCCAGGTGGTCACCGTCCATCTGGAAGGGCAGCGGGACCTTTGAATGCAAGGTGAAGTCCGTGAGGTCATGCCGTGAAACGGCGTGCTTGCCGCGCGGCCCCTTCTCGGGGCTCGAAGTGAGCAGCTGGGTGCCGTAGAGGGCCACCGCCGGAGTGGACAGACGCTTCAGGCCGAGGACGTCCAGCGCGGTGTCGAAGGAGGCCTTCGGCGAGGCGTAGACCGGACGATTGCCCAGGTAGGTCCACGGGGCGGTGTTGCAGATTATGGAGAGCGCGAGGTCGGTCACCGGGTCCTGGCCGGGCACGTCGAGCGTGATCGTCCCGTGTCTGCGGTGGGCCTCGTTCAGGAACTGCCGCACCACCTGGCGTACGTACAGGGCGTGCGTCGAACGCTTCCCGCCCTCGCGTTTCTGTTCGACCCGGCCGACGACTCCGGCGTCGAATCCGAGTCCGGCGCAGAAAGTGAACCAGCGTTCGGGGACGGACTCGTCCTCGGTTCCCGGGGTGCCGGCGGCCAGGCCCAGACCAACCGTGCGTTCGGTCCGGTTCTCCAGGGCGTCCAGGATCGCGCCGGTCGCCTCCACCGCGTCGTTCGGCAGCCCCAGGGCGCGCGCGAAGACATTGGTGGACCCGCCGGGAACCACGGCGAGCGTCGGAAGGCCGTCCGGATCGGGGCCCCGGTGCAGCAGCCCGTTCACGACCTCGTTCACCGTGCCGTCGCCGCCGAGGGCGACCACCAGGTCGATGTCGTCGCTGTCCGCGGCCCGCCGCCCCAGATCCCGTGCGTGCCCCCGGTACTCCGTGGTGACCGCCTCCAGCTTCATCTCGCTGGCCAGCGCGTGGATGAGCACGTCACGGGTGCGGGCACTGGTGGTGGTAGCAGCTGGGTTGACCACGAGGAGTGCGCGCATACGGCCAGCCTACCTACCGGGCGGTTCGGCCCTGTAGGGCCTCCCGTTTGGATCATGTCGGGCTCGCGGGGTCCGGCACGCGCTCCCCTAAGGCTCTCGGCTTCGCTCGAGCAGGGAGGGGCCCCTCCGGCGTTGTCGTCAATCACCAACTTCCCCAAGCTCTCGGCTTCGCTCGAGCAGGGGAGACCCCATCCGCGTTGCCTCAATCCTCCGCCTTGCAGCTGCACGCACCGAACCCCGCTCCCTGATCCGACCTGATCAAACGGGGGGCCCTAGTCCCGGTTCGCTGCGCTCGGAGCCGGTGACGGAACGTGACCGGCTCCCGTGCCGTGCGCCCGAAGGGGGGAGGCCCCACCGCACCCCGGCTTCACTTCCGGGCCCCGGGGATGCCAACCTGAAAGGCGTGAGCACTCAGCAGACACCGTCCACGCCGTCGCCCTCCACCGCGGAGCGTCCGACCAGGATCACCGTCCTCGCCGGGGTCAACGCCCTCGAAGGCGTGGCCCTCGCCGTCGGCGGGATCTACCTGCTGATCATGGGACTGCTCGGGAACCTGGAGAGCACGCAGCAGGCGGAGACGGTCGGGATCACCCTGGTCGCGCTCGGCGCGATCCCGCTGATCGCCGCCCGCGGACTGCTGCTGATGCGCAGCTGGAGCCGGGGGCCCGCGCTGATCACCCAGATCATGGCGCTGCCGGTGGCCTGGACGCTGCTCCGCTCGCAGGGTGCGCTGATCCCCACCGGGATCGTCCTGGCGGCGGTCGCCGTCACCGGCCTCGTGCTCGTCCTGAACCCGGCGACCACCCAGGACCTGGGCATCCGCCGGGGACCGAGGGCGACCCCCGAGGCCTGAGCGGGCGGACCCGCCCTTCCCGCCCGCTCCTCGACTACTCCTCGACGAGCAGCCGCTCGCGCAGCTGCGCCAGCGTGCGGGCCAGCAGCCGTGAGACGTGCATCTGCGAGATGCCGACCTCCTGGGCGATCTGCGACTGGGTCATGTTCCCGAAGAAGCGCAGCAGCAGGATGCGCTTCTCGCGCGGCGGCAGGTCCTCCAGGAGCGGCTTGAGCGACTCCCGGTACTCCACGCCCTCCAGCGCCTCGTCCTCCGAGCCCAGCGTGTCCGCGACCGCCGGCGACTCGTCGTCCGTGTCCGGCACGTCCAGCGAGAGCGTGCTGTACGCGTTGGCCGACTCCAGGCCCTCCAGCACCTCCTCCTCGGAGATGCCGAGACGCTCGGCCAGCTCGTGCACGGTGGGCGAACGGCCGTGCTGCTGGGAAAGCTCCGCGGTGGCCGTGGTCAGCGAGAGACGCAGCTCCTGGAGACGGCGCGGCACCCGCACCGCCCAGCCCTTGTCCCGGAAGTGGCGCTTGATCTCGCCGACCACCGTCGGAGTGGCGTACGTCGAGAACTCCACGCCCCGGTCCGGGTCGAACCGGTCCACGGACTTGATCAGCCCGATCGTGGCGACCTGCGTCAGGTCGTCCAGCGGCTCCCCGCGATTGCGGAAACGACGGGCCAGATGCTCCACCAGCGGCAGATGCATGCGCACCAGCCGGTTGCGCAGCTCGGCCTTCTCCGTGGAACCTTCGGGCAGCTCCCGCAGCTCGAAGAACAGGGCCCGCGCCCCGCTGCGGTCGTGTGGATCGTGGTGCCCGTGCTCGCTCATCTGGCCCGCCCGCTCTGCCTGCGACTGCTGCTCCACCGCGACGTCGATGCTCTCGGGTCCGTCCGCTCCGTCCACCGGATGCGGCCGGGCCTGTTGCTCCGGGATGCCTGCCGGCCGCACCACCCCGGATCGGATCGTCTCGTCCCGCACAGGACCGTCCCCGTTCCCGTCGCTCACGCCGGCCCGGGGCCCGCGCCGCGCTGTTTGTAGAGGCTGATGCTGACCGTACGGTCGTCCGCGACCGTGGAGTCGACCTTGCCGGCCAGTGCGGAGAGCACCGTCCAGGCGAAGGTGTCGCGCTCGGGCGCCCGGCCGTCCGTGGTGGGCGCCGACACCGTCACTTCGAGGGAGTCGTCGACGAGACGGAAGACGCAGCTGAGGACGGAGCCCGGCACGGCCTGCTGGAGCAGGATCGCGCAGGCCTCGTCGACCGCGATGCGAAGATCCTCGATCTCGTCGAGAGTGAAGTCCAAACGCGCTGCGAGACCGGCCGTGGCCGTTCGCAGCACCGACAGGTAGGCACCCGCAGCGGGCAGCCGGACTTCTACGAAGTCCTGATTCCCGGGCTCGCCTGCGATCTGGGACACCCTCACCTCCAAGGTGCACAAACTCTTTCGAGGTTCCGGGAAGGGTGGCCCGGAGCCATGCGGTCCGTCGACGGTTCTTCGGCTCGGCGACGTTATCGGATCCATGATGCCGTGTCGTACGGACCCCATACCCCGACCGTCACTCATGGTAAGCCCATGAGTACGCACAGTGGCTAGGGGTCTGCGGCGGCCAATTGCGAAGAACCAGCGCCGCATTGACGTACCCAGGCCTCAGACGATCGAACCGTCCTCGAAGCACCAGCGCCAGCTCTCGCCCGGCTCGAAGCTCCGCATCACGGGGTGACCGGTCGCCCGGAAGTGTCCGGTGGCGTGCCGCAGCGGCGACGAATCGCAGCAGCCGACGTGCCCGCAGGTCAGGCAGAGCCGCAGCTGCACGGGGTGGGTGCCGGCCTCCAGGCACTCGGGACACGTCTCGCCGAGCGGCACGGGCTCGGGGCGTGGCAGATCCGCTACATGCGCACACTCGCTCATGATGGGCAGGTTACGACGGATCGAGGACGGTGGGATGGACGCGCTGCCGCTGATCGCTTTGGTCGCCGTCAGTGCGGCGGTGGCCGGCGCGGCCCGCCGCACCCCGGTGCCCGCCCCGCTCGTGCTGGTCGCCGTGGGCCTCGTGGCCGGCTATCTGCCGGGCGTCCCGACGTACCACCTGGACGCGCACGTGGTGCTCCCGCTGCTGCTTCCGCCGTTGCTCCACACGGCGGCCCTGGACAGCTCCTACCTGGATCTGCGGGCCAACATCCGGCCGGTGGCCCTGCTCTCCGTGGGCTACACCCTCTTCGCCACCGTCGCGGTGGGCTGGCTGGCGCACCGGATCATCCCGGACCTGCCGCTGACCGCCGCGCTGGTCCTGGGAGCGGTCGTCGCCCCGCCGGACGCCGTGACAGCCGCCGCCATCGCCCGCCGGGTCGGGCTGCCCTCCCGGGTGACCACGATCCTCCAGGGCGAGTCGTTGGTGAACGACGCCACGGCGATCACCGCCTTCAGGGTGGCGCTGGCCGCCGCGGTGGGGGAGGGCATGAGCTGGGGTGAGGGGATCGCCGAATTCCTGCTGGCCGCGGTCGGCGGGGTCGGCGTCGGGCTGCTGCTGATGGTGCCGCTGCACTGGCTGCGCACCCACCTCAAGGAAGCGCTCCTCCAGAACACGCTGTCCCTCCTGATCCCTTTCGTGGCGTACGCGGCGGCCGAACGGGTGCACGCCTCCGGTGTCCTCGCCGTGGTCGTCGTCGCCCTCTACCTGGGCCACCGCTCCTGGCAGGTCGACTTCGCCACCCGGCTCCAGGAAGCGGCCGTCTGGAAGATGGTGGCGTTCATTCTGGAGTCCGCGGTGTTCGCCCTGATCGGCCTCCAGCTGCCGTTCGTCCTGAAGGGGCTCGGCCCGTTCGGCGTCACCGAGGCCATCGGTTACGCGGTCATCGTCTTTCTGGCCGTCGTCGTGGTGCGCTTCGTCTGGGTCTATCCGGCCACCTATCTGCCCCGGTGGCTCTCCCGCCGGGTCCGGGAGCGCGAACCCGGCACGGACTGGACCGCGCCGCTGATCGTGGGCTGGGCGGGGATGCGCGGGGTGGTCTCGCTCGCCGTCGCGTTCTCCATCCCGCTGGTCATGCACGACGGCGAACCGTTCCCGGCCCGCAGCCTGGTGCTCTTCCTGACCTTCACCACCGTCATCGGGACGCTCGCGATCCAGGGCCTCACGCTGCCCGTGCTCGTCCGCGTACTGAAGCTCCCCGGCCCCGACCCGCAGACCGTCACCCTCGTCGAGGCGCAGGCCCAGAGCGAGGCGTCCGAGGCGGCGGAGGCCCGGCTGGCGGAAC
This sequence comes from Streptomyces sp. NPDC058375, assembly GCF_042723425.1. Taxonomy (NCBI): domain Bacteria; kingdom Bacillati; phylum Actinomycetota; class Actinomycetes; order Kitasatosporales; family Streptomycetaceae; genus Streptomyces; species Streptomyces sp. NPDC058375. The sequence goes on from NZ_JBHXJG010000274.1 coordinate 5,782, forward strand.
TGCTCGACGACCCGCACAACAGCCTCCCGCCGCCGCTGGCCGACCGGCTGCGCAGCGTGCTGGAGCGCCGCCGCAACGCCGTCTGGGAGCGCCTGGGGGCAGCCGACCCGGTCACGGGGGAATCGGCGGACGACACCTACCGGCGGCTGTCGCGGGAGATGATCGAGGCCGAGCGAGCGGTCTTCGTCCGGCTCCGGGACGAGCGGCGGATCGACGACGAGATGATGCGTACGCTGCTGCGCCGGCTGGACCTGGAGGAGGCGGCGGCCTACCGCGAGACGGACGGGTCCTGACGGGACGGCGGGTCCGGAGCGCCGGAGATCACGGCGGCCACCCGGGTGCCCGGCGCGAACGCCCCCTCCTCGGCCAGCGCGGTCAGCGCGAACAGCAGCTTGGCGACGTAGACCCGCTCCACGGGCAGACCGTGCCGGCCCTCGAAGTCGTCGGCGAAGACCGTCAGCTCCGGGGTCGTACGGGCGTAGCCGCCGAAGGCGAAGCGCTCCTCCAGTGACCAGCTCCCGGCCGGAGCGCCGAACGCCTCGCGCTGGAGCCGCTCCACCTCCTGCGCCAAAAAGCCGCCCCCGACCACCGGAACCCCCAGCGCCCGCTGTCCGGCGGTCAGCCCGGCGGCGAGACCGGCCAGGGTGCCGCCGGTCCCGCACGCCACGGCCGCCACATCCACCTCTCCGGCCAACTCGCACCCCAGCGCCGTACAGCCCTGTGCGGCCAGGGCGTTGCTGCCGCCCTCCGGGATGACCTCCACATCCCCGAACAGGCTCAGCAGCCCCTCCAGGACCTCGGGGGAGGCCTTCGCCCGGTACGTCGTACGGTCCACGAAGTGCAGCCGCATGCCGTCGGCCGCGCACCGGGCGAGCGAGGGGTTCAGCGGCCGGTGCGCAAGCTCGTCGCCGCGGACGACGCCGATCGTGGGAAACCCCAGCAGCCGGCCCGCCGCCGCGGTGGCCCTGAGGTGGTTGGAGTACGCGCCGCCGAAGGTGAGCACGGTGCGCCCGGCGGCGGCCTCCAGGTTGAGGGCGAGTTTGCGCCACTTGTTGCCCGGCAGATCGGGGTGGATCAGGTCGTCCCGCTTGAGGAGCAGCCGCACCCCGTGGCGCGCGAAGCGCTCGTCGTGGACCTCGTGCAGAGGGGAGGGGAGGTGGGGGCGGAGGAGGGCGTCGAGGCGGGGCGGGTCGGGGGGCGGGCTGGTCACCCACCCATTGTCGCCCCCGGTCCGGGCGGCTTCAGGAAGAGGCGGGCCAGAGGTCCGGGCCGAACACCTCGTAGTGGACGTCGGCCGGCCGGACCCCCGCCTCCAGCAGTCGGGTTCGCACCGCCCGCATGAAGGGGAGCGGGCCGCACAGATCCGGTCCGGCATCACGTCGGGCCGGGTGCCGGGCCGCTCGACCAGCGCGGTCGCGAACGCGGCGATGGACCCGGCCAGGGCCCTGCGCCGGCCAGGGGAAACCGCCCCGGCGGGCGGAAGCGTTCGAGGGGCTGGGTCCGGGGGCGGGGTCAGTCGGGTGGCGGGCCGCTGCCGATGCCGAGCAGGAGCGGGCCGGTGGGGGAGGCGACGAGGTCGGTGACGGTGATCGGGTCCAGCGCGGCGTGGAAGGCGTCCTGGGCGCGGCGCAGGGCCCCGCGCAGCCGGCAGCCCGAGCGGAGGGGGCAGGGGGCGTCGCCCTCGCACTCGACGACTTCCTCCGGCCCCTCCAGTTCCCGCACCAGCGAGCCGATCGACGCGGAACGGCCGGCCTGGGTCAGGGTGAGCCCGCCGCCCCGGCCGCGACGGGCGTCGAGGAGGCCGAGGTGCTGGAGCCGGGCGACGACCTTCGCGGTGTGCGTGTACGGGACGCGCATGGTGGCCGCCACCTCCCGGGTGGTCGGCGCTTCCTCGCCCTCGGCGACCGCCAGCCGCATCAGGACACGGAGTGCCACGTCGGTGAATCTCGTCAGACGCATGAGGTCAGCGTAAGTAGTGGCATGAGCGATGCAAATTAAAAGCATTGTTCGGCGACGGGGCTCAACGTGCCCCACCCGAAGGCGGATTAGTCACACTCTTTTGTGTAATGGCGGACCGGTCCTCCTGCTGAAAGGCTTTTGCTCGCAGGTCAGCCCATGATCGAGAGGACGTCAGATGTCCGTTGGTGAAGAGGTTCGCGACACGCAGGCGCCGCCGCAGCAGAGTCTGGGGACGGCAGCTGCGCGGAACCTCGCGACGACCACCAAATCCGCGCCGCAGATGCAGGAGATCACCTCGCGGTGGCTGCTGAAGATGCTGCCGTGGGTGCAGGTACAGGGCGGTACGTACCGGGTGAACCGTCGGCTCAGCTATTCGGTCGGTGACGGCCGGGTGACCTTCGTCCAGACCGGGGGCCGGGTGGCCGTGATCCCCGCGGAGCTGGGGGAGCTGCCCGCCCTGCGGGACTTCGGCGACGAGGAGGTGCTCGCCGAGCTCGCCCGCAGGTGCGAGCAGCGGGACGTGGCCGCGGGGGAGGTGCTCGCCGCCTCGGGGGACGCGGCGGACCGGGTCTACCTGCTGGCGCACGGCAAGGTCGAGAAGATCGGCTCCGGCCTCTACGGGGACGAGACGGAGCTGGGGGTGCTCGCCGACGGCGCGTACTTCGGCGACCAGAGCCTGATCGACGGCAGCGCCGTCTGGGAGTACACCGCCCGCGCGGTCACCCCGTGCACGCTCCTCACCCTGAGCCGGGCCGATGTGTACAACCTCGCGGAGCGCGCCGAATCGCTGCGCGGCCACCTCGCCGGACTGCTCTCCATCCCGCATCAGCGGACCAACCACTACGGCGAGGCGGCGATCGACCTCTCCGCAGGACATGTCGGCGAAGCGGTCGTCCCGCACACCTTCGTCGACTACGACGCGGCGCCCCGCGAGTACGAACTGAGCGTCGCCCAGACGGTGCTGAAGGTCCACAGCAGGGTCGCCGACCTCTACAACCAGCCGATGAACCAGACCGAGCAGCAGTTGCGGCTCACGGTCGAGGCGCTGCGTGAGCGCCAGGAACACGAGCTGATCAACAACAGGGAGTTCGGACTCCTCAACAACTGCGACTACGGGCAGCGGATCCAGCCGCACGACGGGGTGCCCGGCCCGGACGACATGGACGAGCTGCTCTCGCGCCGCCGCGGATCGAAGCTCTTCCTCGCCCACCCCAAGGCCATCGCCGCCTTCGGCCGTGAGTGCAACCGGCGCGGACTCGTCCCGGAGAGCGTCGACATCGGCGGTCACCATGTGCCCGCCTGGCGCGGGGTGCCGATCTTCCCGTCCAACAAGATCCCCGTCACCGACGCCCGCACCACTTCCATCATCTGCATGAGGACCGGCGAGGCCGAGCAGGGCGTCATCGGCCTCCAGCAGACCGGCATCCCCGACGAGATCGAGCCGAGCCTCTCGGTCCGTTTCATGGGCATCGACGAGCAGGCGATCATCTCCTACCTCGTGACGGCGTACTACTCCGCCGCCATCCTGGTACCGGACGCCCTCGGAGTGCTGGAGAACGTCGAGGTCAGCCGCTGGCGCTGATCCCGAGTCACCCCGGGGGTGCGGCCGGCGCCGCCGGCCCCCCCCCCCGGCCCCCCCCCCCGCCCCCCCCCCCGCCGGGAGCCGGGCCACCGCCCGCGCGGGCGCCCGCCCCAGCCGGCCCCCCGCCGCG
>NZ_JBHXJG010000275.1:0-9445 GCF_042723425.1 Streptomyces sp. NPDC058375
GGCCGCGTCGGACGGCCCGTGCACCGCTTCGTGTCGTGTCGGTCAGACGGCGAGCGCCTGGGCGCGGCGCTTCACCTCCGTACCGCGATTCTCGCTCAGCGCCTGCGCGGGGGTGCCGGGCAGGGTCGGGTCGGGGGTGAAGAGCCACTCCAGCATCTCTTCGTCGGAATAGCCGTCGTCCCTCAGGAGGGTCAGGGTGCCGGAGAGGCCCTTGACCACCTTGTCGCCGTCGATGAAGGCGGCGGGCACCTGGAGCGTCCGGTTCTCACCACGGCGTACGGCGATGAGCTGGCCTTCCTTGACCAGCTGCCGCACGCGCGTCACCTGGACATCGAGCATGTCCGCGATGTCGGGGAGGTGGAGCCAGGCGGGGACGAGAGCATCGGTCTTTGCGTCAATCTCGGTCACAAGGACAAGCGTGCCACCCCGGACTGACAGTCGGTAGCCGGGCCGACCGTACGGGGGTGTCCGAGGCGGCCCCGGGGCGGTCAGAGGGCCGCGGACTTCAGCGGTACGGCGGGGTCGGCCACCTTCTCCGGGTCGAGGACGGCCCCCGACTCGATGAGCCTGCGGCCCTGGGCGAGGTCGCGCGGGCGGCCCACGGCGAGCACGGCGACGAGGGCGCCGTCGTGCAGCCAGCACACCGACCAGGCCGCGTCCGCCCCGTCGCCGCGCCACAGCAGGGTGTCGGCGTGGGCGTGGTGGCCGGCGTACTGCACGAAGCGGCCGAACTGCTCGGACCAGAAGTACGGGACGGGGTCGTAGACGGGGAGCGGTTCACCGGTTCCGGCGGCCATGATCGCGGCGGCCGCGGTGCGCGGGCCCTGGAGGGCGTTGTCCCAGTGGTGGACCAGCAGGCGGGTTCCGTAGCGGGCGGAGGGGAAGGAGGCGCAGTCGCCGACCGCGTACACATCGGGCAGCGAGGCGCGCAGGGTGCTGTCGGCGGTGACCGAGCCGTCCGGGCCGAGCGCGATCCCGGAGCCGGCCAGCCAGCCGGTGGCGGGGCGGGCGCCGATTCCGACGACCACGGCCCCGGCGGGCAGGGTGCGGCCGTCCGCGAGGATCACGGTCCCCTCCTGGACGCGGTCGACCCGGGCCCCGGTGAGGAGTTCGGCGCCGCTGTCGGCGTACCAGGCGGCCATCGGGGCGGCCACCTCGGCGGGCAGGGTGCCCGCGAGCGGGCGGGCGGCGGCCTCGACGACGGTGACCGCGCAGCCCGCGGCGCGGGCGGCGGTGGCGAACTCCGCGCCGATCCAGCCCGCCCCGACGACGACCACGTCGTGCTGCCGGTCCAGGACGGGCCGCAGCCGGGCGGCGTCGTCGAGGGTGCGCAGCAGATGGACGCCGGGCACGCCCTCGGTGCCGGGCAGGGTCACGGGCTCCGCGCCGGTCGCCAGGACCAGCGCGTCGTAGCGGACGGGGCCGTCGGCGGTGTCCAGGACGTGGTCGGCGGCGCGCAGGGCGGTGACGTCCAGGCCGAGGCGCAGGGTGATGTCGAGCGCCTCGAAGTCGACGTCGAAGGCGGAGTCCTCGGCCTTGCCCAGCAGCACGGCCTTGGACAGCGGCGGGCGGTCGTAGGGCTGGTGGGGCTCGGCGCCGATCAGGGTGACGGGCCCGGCGAAGCCGGCTTCCCGCAGGGCGACGGCGGTCTGGACGCCCGCCATGCCGGCTCCGACGATCACGACGTGCCGGGCCGGGCTCTTCTCCGTCTGCTGCTCGCTCACCCGTCCACCTTAATCACCTGACGAAACGTCAGGAAGACGGCCGCGGGAAGGGCCCCGGAAGCGCCCCGGAAAAACTGTCGTCAGGAGGGCAGTTGCTCCACCACGCTGGTCCCGCTGCCCTCCTGCGACTCCCACTGCCACCGCTCCTCCAACCGCACCCGGCCGTCCGCGAGGTCGACGACCGTCGAGACGCAGTGCCCGGACGAGGTCGTTCCGTCCTGCTTGAGCTGGACGTAACGGAAGTCCAGCACATCCCCTTTCCGGGTGCCGACGAGGTGGCCCCGGACCACGTCGCCGCCCGCGTACTCGGCCCAGATCCGGCCGCCCTCCTCGTGGTACGTGAAGCGGGTGCGGGTGCCGACCTGGCCCGGGGCCTGGTCGGCGACGGGCGCGAGGACGAGTCCGTCGAGCGAACGGGCCATGGTGGCTGCTCCCCTACTGGGCAGTGGGCGGCGGGGTTTAGGGTGGCCAAGGTAGAACACTCGCGGGAGCCCGGACGCACCGGGCTGAGAGGGAGGCTGGACGGCCTCCGACCGTACGAACCTGCTCCGGGTCATGCCGGCGAAGGGAGGGGCTGGACACTCATGCGCGTCTCGGGGAAAACCTCAGGAGCACGGGGAGAAACCTCAGGATCCGACGTCCTCGTCATCGGGGGCGGCATCATCGGCCTGGTCACCGCGTGGCGGGCGGCCCAGCGGGGGCTGAGCGTCACCGTGGCCGATCCCGCACCGGGCGGCGGGGCCGCCCAGGTCGCGGCGGGCATGCTGGCCGCCGTCACCGAACTGCACTACGGCGAGCAGATGCTGCTCGGCCTCAACCTCGCCTCCGCCGCCCGCTATCCGGCGTTCGTCGAGGAGCTGGAGGAGGCGAGCGGCCGGGAGACCGGCTTCCGGAGCTGCGGCACGCTCGCCGTCGCGCTGGACTCCGACGACCGGGCGCATCTGCGCGAACTGCACGCCCTCCAGGAGCGTTCAGGCCTGGAGTCGGTCTGGCTGAGCGGCCGTGAATGCCGCCGTCTGGAGCCGATGCTGGCTCCGGGCGTCCGGGGCGGCCTCCGGGTCGACGGCGACCACCAGGTGGATCCGCGCCGCCTCGCCGCCGCGCTGCTGGCCGCGTGCGAGCGGGCCGGGGTCGCGTTCCGCCGGACGGCCGCCGAGCGGCTCACCGTCGCCGGGGGCCGGGCCGCCGGGGCACTGCTCGGCGACGGCACGCAGTTCGCGGCCGATCAGGTCGTGCTCGCCGCGGGCAGCCTCAGCGGCCGGCTCGCGGGGCTCCCGCCGGAGCTCGTGCCGCCGGTCCGCCCGGTCAAGGGCCAGGTCCTCCGGCTCACCGTGCCACCGGCGTACGCCCCCTTCCTCAGCCGCACCGTGCGCGCCGTGGTCCGGGGCGGCCACCTCTACCTCGTGCCGCGCGAGAACGGCGAGCTGGTCGTCGGCGCCACCAGTGAGGAGATGGGCTGGGACACCACGGTCACGGCCGGCGGGGTGTACGAGCTGCTGCGCGACGCCCACGAGCTGGTGCCGGGCATCACCGAGCTGCCGCTCACCGAGACCCGGGCGGGGCTGCGTCCCGCGTCGCCCGACAACGCCCCGCTGCTCGGCCCGACCTCCCTGCCCGGTCTGCTGCTCGCCACCGGCCACCACCGCAACGGCGTCCTGCTGACGCCCGTCACCGGGGACGCGATGGCCGACGCCCTGACCACCGGCGAGCTGCCCGAGGCGGCCCGCCCCTTCGGCCCCGGCCGGTTCGGAACTACCACCGCCGCCCCCGTACTCCAGGAGCAGCCCGTATGACCCAGCAGCAGCCCGCCGGTCCGGCGGCCACCGCCGTGCCCGAAGTCACCGGCGTACCGGAAGCCGACGCCGTACCGGAGGCCGATGCGCTACCGGAAGCCCCCGCCGCACCCGAAGCCACCGTTTCCGTCTCGGTGAACGGGGAAGCCCGTGCCGTTCCCGCCGGAACGGACCTGGGCGCCCTCGTCGCCACGCTGACCCGGGCCGGTGCCGGAGTCGCCGCCGCCGTCAACGAGAGCGTCGTCCCGCGCGGCCGGTGGGCTGCCACGACGCTCGGCGAGGGCGACCGCGTCGAGGTCCTGACCGCCGTACAGGGAGGCTGACCATGTCCGACGACGTCTTCACACTGGGGCCCGCCACCTTCGGATCCCGGCTGATCATGGGCACCGGCGGGGCCCCGAGCCTGGAGGTGCTGGAGCGTTCGCTGATCGCGTCGGGCACCGAGCTGACCACGGTCGCGATGCGCCGGCTGGACCCGACCGTGCAGGGTTCGGTGCTCTCGGTGCTGGAGCGGCTCTCCATCCAGGTCCTGCCGAACACCGCCGGCTGTTACACGGCGGGCGAGGCCGTGCTCACCGCCCGGCTGGCCCGGGAGGCGCTCGGCACGAACTGGGTGAAGCTGGAGGTGATCGCCGACGAGCGGACCCTGCTGCCCGACCCGATCGAGCTGCTGGACGCGGCGGAGACGCTGGTCGACGAGGGGTTCACCGTGCTGCCCTACACCAACGACGACCCGGTCCTCGCCCGGAAGCTGGAGGAGGTGGGGTGCGCGGCGATCATGCCGCTCGGCTCCCCCATCGGCTCCGGGCTCGGCATCCGCAACCCGCACAACTTCGAGTTGATCGTGGAACAGGCCGGGGTGCCGGTGATCCTCGACGCGGGGGCCGGGACCGCCTCGGACGCGGCGCAGGCGATGGAGCTGGGGTGCGCCGCTGTGATGCTCGCCTCGGCGGTGACCCGGGCGCAGGAGCCGGAGCTGATGGCGGGTGCGATGCGTCACGCGGTGGAGGGCGGGCGGCTCGCGTACCGGGCGGGGCGGATTCCGCGCCGGCACTTCGCCGAGGCGTCCTCGCCGGTGGACGGGCGGGCGGCGTTCGATCCGGAGCGGCCGGCGTTCTGAGCTGCCGGTACGTGGTCGGGGGCGCTGCCCCCGAACCCCCGCTCCTCAATCGCCCAAGGGGCTGAAAACCTCCCTGTCACAGGTCGGTAAGGGAACTGCCCCGGGAGTGCCCCGGCCCGTCCGGGGTGTCGGTGGCGGCTCGTAGACTCTCGGGGTGGACACGACCCTCCAGGACCCTCTCGTCGGGCAGCTGCTCGACGGCCGGTATCGCATTGAGGCGCGCATCGCCGTCGGCGGGATGGCCACGGTCTACCGGGCCGTGGACACCCGCCTGGACCGGGTGCTCGCCCTCAAGGTGATGCACCCGGCGCTCGCCGTCGACGTCGCCTTCGTCGAGCGGTTCATCCGCGAGGCCAAGTCGGTGGCCCGGCTCGCCCACCCCAATGTCGTCGCGGTCTTCGACCAGGGCGCCGAGGGCGCGTACGTCTATCTCGCGATGGAGTACGTGGCGGGCTGCACCCTGCGCGACGTGCTGCGCGAGCGCGGTGCCCTCCAGCCCCGGGCCGCGCTGGACATCCTGGAGCCGGTCCTCGCCGCGCTCGGCGCCGCGCACCGGGCCGGGTTCGTGCACCGCGACATGAAGCCGGAGAACGTCCTGATAGGGGACGACGGCCGGGTGAAGGTCGCCGACTTCGGGCTGGTCAGGGCGGTCGGCACCGCCACCGACACCACCGGTTCGCTGCTGGGCACGGTGTCGTATCTGGCCCCCGAGCAGATCGAGCACGGCACCGCCGACACCCGCAGTGATGTGTACGCCTGCGGGGTCGTGCTGTACGAGATGCTGACCGGCGCCAAGCCGTACACCGGCGAGAACGCCGCCCAGGTCATCTACCAGCACCTCAACTCCGACGTCCCGGCCCCGTCCGCCGTCGTGCCGGGGCTCCCGGTCGCGCTGGACTCCCTGGTGGCGAGCGCGACCGCCCGCAATCCCGAGGTGCGCCCGCACGACGCGGTGCTGCTGCTGGCCGAGACCCGTGAGGCGCGCGCCGGGCTGACCGACGCCGAGCTGGACGCCGTACCGCCGCAGGCGCTGTCGGACTCCCACGACGGCGCGGACGACCGTACGAGCGTGATCCCGCGGGCCCTCCCGGCGGACGGCGACGGGGCCGGGGTGCACCGCACCAGCCGGCTGGAGATGCCGCCCGCGGGGCCCGCCGCCCCGGCCCGGCGCCGGGCCGGCCGGCGCGGCCCGTTCGGCGGTCCGCACCGCAAGCTGGTCATCGTGCTCACCGCCGTCCTGCTGACCCTGGGGATCGGCACGGGCGTCTGGTACATCAACTCCGGACAGTTCACCCAGGTCCCCTCGCTGCTCGGCCAGACCCAGCAGACCGCCGAGAAGCGGCTCTCCGACGAGGGCCTCGGGCTCAAGGGCGTGGAGCGGGTCTTCAGTGACACGGTCGAGCGGGGCGAGGTCGTCAGCAGCGACCCCGCCTCCGGCGACCGGATCCGGGGCAACGGCTCGGTGAAGCTCGTCGTCTCGCGGGGCCCGGAGATCGTGCGGGTGCCCGATGTGGTGGGCAGCTCCCTCGCGGACGCCCGGCGCTCCCTGAAGAAGGTCGGCCTAATCCCCGGAATGGTGACCAGGGAGTTCAGCGAGGACGTGGCCCGGGGCGAGGTGGTCCGCACGGATCCCCGCGCCGGCACCGACCGCAATCCCGACACCGCCGTGGCGCTCGTCGTCAGCAAGGGCGCCCCGATCGACGTCCCGGACGTCACCGGGCTCTCCGCCGAGGAAGCCACCGCCGAGCTGGAGGCCGAGGGTCTGAAGGCCGAGGTGCTGCCCGACCGCATCCACTCCTCCGAGGACAAGGGCGCCGTCGCCGAGCAGTCCCCCGGCGAGGGGACCGAGGCCGCCGAGGGCGACACGATCCAGCTGACCGTCTCCAAGGGCCCCCGGATGCTGGACGTCCCGGACGTCACCGGCCGGGACGTCGACGAGGCGCGGAGCACCCTGGAGGAGGCGGGCTTCGACGTGAAGGTCGACCGGCCGTTCCTCTCCTTCAGCGACACGATCGCGAGCCAGTCCGTGGGCGGCGGCGAACAGGCCCCCGAGGGCTCCACGATCACCATCAAGACCAAGGGGTTCTAGAACCTGATGCACTCTCCGCGGAACCCGGTGGGCGGGCATGTCCCGGTGGCCGGCGGCCTCGCCAAGGTCGGTCTGGAGTACGCGCGTGAGCTGGCGGCGGAGACCGTGCAGGTCTTCGTGGCCAACCCGCGCGGCTGGGCGATGCCCGTCGGGAACCCGGCGCAGGACGAGCTGTTCCGCGCCGAGTGCGCGGCGGCCTCGATCCCGGCGTACGTGCACGCCCCGTATCTGATCAACTTCGGCTCGCACACCGAGGCGACGGTGGAGAAGTCCGTGGAGTCCCTGCGCCACTCGCTGCGGCGGGCCCGGGAGATCGGCGCGCTGGGCGTGGTGGTGCACACCGGTTCGGCGACCGGCGGGCGGCCGCGCGCCGAGGCGCTGGCCCAGGTGCGGGAGCACATGCGGCCGCTGTTGGACGAGCTGACCCATGACGACGACCCGGACCTGCTGCTGGAGTCGACGGCCGGGCAGGGCTTCTCGCTCTGCTCGCGGACCTGGGACTTCGGGCCGTACTTCGAGGCGCTGGACTCCCACCCGAAGCTGGGCATCTGCCTGGACACCTGCCACATCTACGCCGCCGGGCACGACCTGACCGGCCCGACGGGGATGCGGCAGACGCTGGACCTGCTGGTGGAGACGGTCGGCGAGGGGCGGCTGAAGCTGGTCCACGCCAACGACTCCAAGGACGTCGTCGGCGCCCACAAGGACCGGCACGCGAACATCGGCGCCGGTCACATCGGGGCGGAGCCGTTCGCCGAGCTGTTCGCGCATCCGGCGACCGAGGGCGTGCCCCTGATCATCGAGACGCCCGGCGGCAAGGAGGGGCACGCGGCGGACGTGGCCCGGCTGAAGGAGCTACGAGAGCCCGTCGAAGCCAGAGGCTCCACAGCCGCCGCGGGAGAGCCGCCGGAGCCAGTAGCTCCACAGCCGCGGGAGAGCCGCCGGAGCTGAAGCGGATCTACAGCTCCGGGCCGTCCCCCGGCTCCTCCTGGTACGAATAGCGCTGCTCGGACCAGGGGTCGCCGATGTTGTGGTAGCCCCGCTCCTCCCAGAATCCCCGCCGGTCCGCCGTCATGTACTCGATGCCCCGGACCCATTTCGGGCCCTTCCAGGCGTACAGGTGCGGGACGACGAGGCGCAGCGGGAAACCGTGCTCGGCGGTGAGGAGTTCGCTGTCCTTGTGGGTGGCGAAGAGGGTGCGCTCGGAGGCGAAGTCGGCCAGGCGCAGGTTCGAGGAGAAGCCGTACTCGGCCCAGACCATCACATGGGTGGTGTCGGGGGCGGGCGGCGCCAGTTCGAGGATCGCCCTCGCGGGAACCCCGCCCCATTCGGCGCCGATCATGCTGAACTTCGTCACGCAGTGCAGATCGGCGACGACCGAGGAGAACGGCAGGGCCGAGAAGTCCTGGTGGTTCCAGCAGTGCTTGTCGCCGTCGGCGGTGGCCCCGAAGACCCGGAACTCCCAGCGCTCGGGCTTGAACTTGGGAACGGGCCCGTAGTGGGTGACCGGCCATCCACGCTGCAGTCGCTGTCCTGGTGGAAGCTCCGACTGCTCTGCTCCGCGATGCTCCCGGTTCTCCGGCTGACCCATGCCTCCATGGTGACAGACAGGCAGGGGTGGTCATGACCAGGCAGGACCCCCACCGGGGCAACTCGTACTAAGCGTGCACTTACTGGACGGCCGCTGAGCGCGGTGCGAGGATCTGGCCAACTTGCCAGATCGATCACCGGTTGGAAGGAGCCTTTGCCATGCAGGGCGACCCCGAGGTCCTTGAGTTTCTCAATGAGCAGCTGACCGCCGAATTGACTGCCATCAACCAGTACTTCCTGCACGCGAAGATGCAGGACAACTTCGGGTGGACCAAGCTCGCCAAGTACACCCGGGCCGAGTCGTTCGACGAGATGAAGCACGCCGAGATCCTCACCGACCGGATCCTGTTCCTCGACGGGCTGCCGAACTACCAGCGGCTGTTCCACGTCCGGGTGGGTCAGACGGTCACCGAGATGTTCCAGGCGGACCGCCAGGTCGAGGTGGAGGCGATCGACCGCCTCAAGCGCGGTATCGAGGTGATGCGCGGCAAGGGGGACATCACGTCCGCGAACATCTTCGAGTCGATCCTCGAGGACGAGGAGCACCACATCGACTACCTCGACACCCAGCTGGAGCTGGTCGAGAAGCTCGGTGAGCCGCTCTACATCGCCCAGCTGATCGAGCAGCCGGAGAGCTGACCGCTAGAGCCTAGGCGGCTTCCGGGAGGCGTGCGTCCCCGAGCGCGCTCACGGCGGCGGGTTCCTGCCGCTGGTCGAGCAGCTCGCGGCGGGGGCAGTCGCCCCGGCCCAGGAGGGCCTGGATGCGGCGCACACATCCGCCGCAGTCCGTCCCGGCCTTGCAGGCCGACGCGATCTGCCGGGGTGTGCAGGCTCCGGCGTCCGCATGCTTCTTGACCTGGGCTTCCGTGATGCCGAAGCAGGAACAGACGTACATGCGGTTCACCTCCCTGCGGTTCGGTCGCGGGCGCCACCCCGGTCTTCGTCGGTGAGGCTAACCTAACCTTACCCGCGTGGCTCCATCCGCACATGGAGCCAAGATGACACACCCTGACACACAATCGTCCGACGCCGACCCGCGTCCGGTTCCGGACCGTTCACCATATGGCCCCGGTAGACCGGGATCCTGACGCCGCCGGACAACTCGGTGTCCGCCGAACGGGGTTTGGCG
>NZ_JBHXJG010000276.1:0-9404 GCF_042723425.1 Streptomyces sp. NPDC058375
CGTCCGTACGGGCAGCCCCCGGGGTGGTTCAGCCGTGATCACCCGAGGGCGACCGGACGGTGGTGGTGCGCGGCGTCAGAGCGTGCGGGCCGCCGAGGCGATGGCGGAGGCGAAGGTCGAGACCTCGGCGTAGACGCCCGGGTAGCCGGGACGGGCGCAGCCGTAGCCCCAGCTGACGATGCCGACCTGGATCCACTCGCCGGCGTTGTCCCTGCGGAACATCGGCCCGCCGGAGTCGCCCTGGCAGGTGTCGACGCCACCGGTGTCGGGGTAGCCGGCGCAGATCTCCTCGTTGGCCACGAGCTCGTTGCCGTAGGCGGAGCGGCAGGCGGCGTCGGAGACGAACGGGACGTTGGCCTTGAGCAGGTAGCGCTGCTGGCTGCCGCCCTCGCGGTTGGCGCCCCAGCCGGCGACGGTGAACGTGCCCTGGTTGAAGGCGGTGGTGGTGGCGATCTTCAGCGTGGGCCGGTTGATCGGCTGGGCGAGCTTGATGAGCGCCCAGTCCTTGCCGGTGCCGTTGTAGCCGGGGGCCTGGAGGACCTTGGTGGAGCGGACCTTGATGGCACTGGACGACTGGAGGTCGACGACGCCTCCGGTGGCGGTGATCGAGGTGTTGTTGCCCGATCCGTTCACGCAGTGGGCGGCGGTGAGGACGATGTCCTTGGCGTAGAGGGCGCCGCCGCAGCCCATGGAGAGCCGGACCATGAAGGGGAACTCGCCCTGGGCGGCGCGGGTTCCGCCGACGACGGGGTTGGGGGCGGCGGAGGCGGTGACGGGCTGGAGGCCGACGACCGCGATGGCGACGGTGGCGACGACGACGGAACATCTCTTCAGGGCACGCAGGAATTGCTGCACGGACTGCCTTCTTTCGTGGGGGGCTGCTAGGGAGACCACGACAGGGCGCGGCGGATCATAGTCATGCACCCGTCAAGGCGATCCGATTGTCGGGAACCGGTGGCCGCTGCCACAAGGCCTACTTTTCGGCCAAACCGACAGTGAGCCCGCCGACCCCCGTGCGGGGCCGGCGGGCTCGGTGCCGTACCGGGGACTACTTGAGGCCGCTGTTGATCGCGGTCACGAGTTCGCCGTTGGCGGTGTCACCGTTGAACTCCCAGAAGAACGCGCCGCCCAGGCCCTGGCCCTTGACCCACGCCATCTTGGTGCCGACGGTCGCGGGGGTGTCGTAGCTCCACCAGTTGTTGCCGCAGTGGGCGTACGCCGTGCCCGCGACCGTGCCGGTGGCCGGGCAGGTGGTCTTCAGGACCTTGTAGTACTGGTTGCCGGGCTCGATTCCGGCCGCCGGGCCGGTCGCCGTGCCGCCGGGGGCGGACTGGGTTACGCCGGTCCAGCCCCGGCCGTAGAAGCCGATGCCGAGCAGCAGCTTGGAGGCCGGAACGCCCTTGGCCTTCAGCTTGGCGATCGCGTCGGCCGAGTTGAACCCCTGAGCGGGGATGCCGGGGTACGAGGTCAGCGGGGAATGCGGGGCGGTCGGCCCCTGCGCGGCCCAGCTGCCGAAGTAGTCGTACGTCATGACGTCGTACCAGTTGATGTACTGCGCGGCGCCGCCGTAGTCGGCGGCGTCGAGCTTGCCGCCGTTGGAGCCGTCGGCGGTGATGGCCGCGGTGAGCAGGTTGTCCGGGCCGAACTTGGCGCGCATGGCCTGCATCATGTTCTTGAACGACGCCGGGCCGCTGCTGTCACAGGTCAGACCGCAGGCGTTGGGGTACTCCCAGTCCAGGTCGATGCCGTCGAAGACATCGGCCCAGCGCGGGTCCTCGACGAGGTCGTAGCAGGACTGCGCGAACGCGTTCGGGTTCTGCACGGCCTGGCCGAAGCCGCCGGACCAGGTCCAGCCTCCGAAGGACCAGAGGATCTTGATGTGCGGGTACTGCGCCTTCAGCTTGCGCAGCTGGTTGAAGTGGCCGCGCAGCGGCTGGTCCCAGGCGTCGGCCTTGCCGTCGATCGACTGCTCCGGCGTGTAGGACTTCTCGTAGTCCTCGTACGCGTCGCCGACGGTGCACTTGCCGTTCTGCACGTTGCCGAAGGCGTAGTTGATGTGCGTGATCTTCTCGGCAGAGCCGGAGGTGACGAGATTCTTGGCGGTGTAGGAGCCCCAGTTGGTGAAGTAGCCCAGGTTGATCTTTCCGTTGCCGCCGGGGTTCTCGCCGCCACCGCCCCCGGTGGTGCGGACCGTCGTGGCGGCCGAGGCCGGGCCCGTCTGGTCGGCGGTGTCGCGGGCGACCACGGTGTAGCCGTAGTCGGTGCCGGCGGTCAGGCCGCTGTTGGTGTACGTGGTCCCGGCGACCGTGGCGACGGTGACGCCGTCCCGCTTGACGTCGTAGTTCTTGATGCCCTTGTCGTCCGTGGCGGCCGCCCAGGACAGCTTCACCGACGTGTTGGTGATGTCGCTCGCGGTGGGCTTGCCCGGCGCGGAGGGAGCCTTGTCGCCGGGGTTGGTGCCACCGCCGTCGCAGGAGGCTCCGTTGAGCTTGCAGCCGCTGGGCGAGCCCGAGCCGGAGCCGTTGAAACCGAAGGAGACCGACGCTCCGGGCGCCAGGGTGCCGTTCCAGCCGAGGTTCTTGGCCGTCCAGTGGTTCGCGGAGTTGGTGACGGTGGCATCCCAGGCGGAGGTGACCTTGGTGTTCGCCGGGAAGTCCCACTCGACGGTCCAGGATGAGAGCGTCGTGGTACCGGTGTTCTTCACCGTCCACTTGCCCTCGAAGCCGGAGCCCCAGTCCGATGCCTTGGTGTATACGGCGGTGGCCGAGGTCGCGGCCTCCGCAGGGGCGGCGAGGCCGACCATGGCGGCCAGCGGGAGGAGCAGAGCCGTGGCTCCCGCGAGGACCTTGGACCGCTTGTTCGGGATGCCGCTCTGCGACGATCTCGTTCTCCGCCATCGTGTTTCCGTGCGCAAGGCTGCTCCTCGGTGGCTTCGGGCGGGCAGCGGGGTGCCTGACCCGTCGATCCCACGTGACCCCGAGTACGTAGCGTCGGCCTCGGTCCCCGCAGGGTTTCCGTGACCATAGAAAGGCCTAGACCAATCGTCAAGAGGTCTGGACCGATGACTGGTTGCGACTCCTGCCGAAGGCCGGCCGGACACCCCCTAGTTCACCGCCTGGCCCTTGCCGAGGGCAATCACGCCGTTGCGCGAGACGGTGTAGAGCTCCTGGTCCCGTTCGGGGTTGACGCCTATCGTCGCCCCGGGCGGGACGTCGACGTTCTTGTCGAGGATCGCGTTCCGCACCACCGCTCCCCTGCCGACGCGCACCCCGTGGTGCAGCACCGAGCCCTGGACCACCGCGCCCTGCTCGACGATCACACCGGGCGAGAGCACGGACCCGGTGACCTGGCCACGGATCACGCAGCCCGGGCTGACGATCGACTCGCCGGCGATGCCTCCGGAGACGAAACGGGCCGGGGCCTGGTGGGCAGCGTGGGTGTACATGGGCCAGCGCTGGTTGTAGAGGCTGAACAGCGGCCGCTCGGAGATGAGGTCCATGTGGGCCTCGTAGTAGCTGTCCAGGGAACCCACGTCCCGCCAGTACCCGCGCTCGCGCTGGGTCTCGCCCGGTACGTGGTTGTCGTCGAAGTCGTAGACGTGCGCGGCCCCGCGCTCGGTGAGCATGGGCAGGATGGATCCCCCCATGTCGTGGACGGAGTCCTCGTCCTCGGCATCCTGGTGGAGGGCGTCGACGAGAACCTTCGTGGAGAAAAGGTAGTTGCCCATCGAGGCGAAGACCTTGGTCGGGTCGCCGGGCAGGCCGGGCGGGTCGGAGGGCTTCTCCAGGAAGCGCTTCACGCGTGAGCCGTCGGAGGCCGGGGTGATGACGCCGAAGGCGGAGGCTTCCGCACGGGGCACCTTGATACCGGCGACGGTCACGCCGGCGCCGCTCTCGATGTGCCGCTCCAGCATCTGGCGTGCGTCCATGCGGTAGACGTGGTCGGCCCCGAACACCGCTATGTAGTCCGGCTGTTCGTCATGGACGAGGTTGAGCGACTGAAGGATCGCGTCCGCGCTGCCGAGGTACCAGCGCGGGCCGAGGCGCTGCTGGGCCGGGACCGGTGTGACGTAGTTGCCGAGCAGGCTGGACATCCGCCAGGTGGTGGTCACATGGCGGTCCAGCGAGTGGGACTTGTACTGGGTGAGGACGCAGATCCTCATGATGTCGGCGTTGACGAGGTTCGACAGGACGAAGTCGACCAGCCGGTAGGTTCCGCCGAAGGTCACCGCGGGTTTCGCCCGGTCGGCCGTCAGCGGCATCAGCCGTTTGCCCTCGCCTCCCGCAAGGACGATCCCGAGCACCGAAGGTCCAGCGCGCATGGCCACTCCCCCTCCTGAAACACCGAACCGTTTCCGGCTACACCTTTTCGACGATCTCCTCGTACACCTCGAGCGTCCGCCGGGCCACCATGTCCCAGCCGAACTCGCGCACCGCACGTTCGCGGCCCGCTTCACCCATCCGCTGTGCCGCCGGACGGTCGGCGAGCACCTGGCCGATCGCTTCGGCGAGATCCGCCTCGAACCGGGCCGGCTCGTCGGCCTCGTACGGCACGAGCAGTCCCGTACCGCCGTCGGAGACGACCTCGGGGATCCCTCCGACCGCGGAGGCGACCACCGGAGTGCCGCAGGCCATCGCTTCGAGATTGACGATGCCGAGCGGCTCGTACACGGAAGGGCAGACGAACACGGCGGCCATGCTGAGGAGTTGGATGACGTCGGGCCGCGGAAGCATGTCCGGGATCCAGTGGACCCCGTTGCGCGAGCGCTTCAGTTCACCAACGAGTTCACGGAACTCGGCTTCGATCTCCGGAGTGTCGGGGGCGCCCGCGCAGAGCACCAACTGTGCTGAGGCGTCGAGCCGGTGGGCGGCGCGCAGCAGGTGCGGGACGCCCTTCTGGCGCGTGATGCGGCCGACGAACAGGACGTAGGGGCGGTCCGGGTCGACACCCAGCCGGCGCAGCACATCGGCTCCGGGAGCCGGCCGGTACAGGCGGGTGTCGATGCCGTTGTGGACGACCCTGACCCGGTCCGGATCCAACTGCGGGTAGCAGCCGAGGATATCGGCACGCATTCCGTGCGAGACGGCGATCACCGCGTCGGCGGACTCCACGGCGGTGCGCTCGGCCCAGCTGGACAACGCATAGCCGCCGCCGAGCTGTTCGGCCTTCCAGGGCCGCAGCGGCTCCAGCGAGTGGGCGGTCATCACATGCGGGATGCCGTAGAGCATTCCTGCGAGGTGGCCCGCGAGGTTGGCGTACCAGGTGTGCGAGTGCACGAGGTCGCGGCCTTCGAGCGCGGCGGCGATGGACAGGTCCACGGAGAAGGCGCGCAGCGCGTCGTTCGCACCGTCCAGCTCCCGGCCGGGCCGGTGCCTGACCAGCCCGTCCGAGGCTCCTTCACCCCAGGAGTGGACCTGCAGATCGGTGAGCCCGCGCAACTCCTTGGCCAGGAACTCGACATGGACACCGGCGCCGCCGTAGACGTCCGGCGGGTACTCACGACTCAGCAGTCCCACCTTCACGTCTGCCCCCTCATGACGTCGATGACCTTCTGCCCTTGATGGTCACTCACATGCGCCCGCGGGGAAAGACCACAGTGGCGCACAGCCCCTATCCCGCGCTACTGGAGTTCAGGCGGCGACAAGCTCCTGGTCCGGCGTCTTGGCCTTCGGCTTGTTCGGCTTGTTCGGCAGCGCGAGCCGGAAGACCTTGTGCCACGCGGAGAACACCTGCTTGGGCAGCGGGCCGGTGACGTACTCCAGCTCGTACTTCTCGAACAGGGCGCGCACCTTCACCGCGACCTCGGCGTACCGGTTGCTCGGCAGGTCCGGGAACAGGTGGTGCTCGATCTGGTGCGACAGGTTGCCGGTCATGAAGTGCATGGCCTTGCTGCCGCTGATGTTCGCCGAGCCCATCATCTGGCGCAGGTACCACTGGCCGCGCGTCTCGCCCGTGATCGACCGGCGCTCGAAGACCTGTACGCCCTCGGGGAAGTGCCCGCACATGATCACCGAGTGGGTCCAGAGGTTACGGACCAGGTTCGCGGTGAACGTGGCGGCGAGTGTGGTGAGGAACGACGGGCCCGAAAGGAGCGGGTGGATCACGTAGTCCTTGAGCACCTGCTTGCGGATCTTGCGGCCCACGGCCCTGGCCCGCGCGCGGAACTCCGGGTTCTTGCGGCGACGCTTGTGGAGGTTCTTGCCGAGCTCCAGGTCGTACGCCGCGATGCCGTACTCGAAGAAGCAGGCGTTGAGGAAGTTCCACAGCGGCTGGCCGAGGTGGAAGGGGTGCCACTTCTGGTCCTCGTCGACGCGCATGATGCCGTAGCCGAGGTCGTTGTCCTTGCCGATCACGTTGGTGTACGTGTGGTGCAGCTCGTTGTGCGAGTGCTTCCACTGGTCGGACGGCGAGACGTGATCCCACTCCCAGGTCGTGGAGTGAATCTTCGGATCCCGCATCCAGTCCCACTGGCCGTGCAGGACGTTGTGGCCGATCTCCATGTTGTCCATGATCTTCGCGACGGACAGCCCGGCGGTGCCGATCAGCCATGCGGGCGGGAAGAGCGAGAACAGCAGCACCCCCCTGCTGACGAGCTCCAGCTTGCGCTGCGCCGAGATGACCCGGCGGATGTAGGCGGCATCCTTCTCGCCGCGGTCGGCGATCACCTCGTCGCGGATGGCGTCCAGCTCGCGGCCCAGTTCCTCGATCTGCTCCGCGTTCAGGTGGGCTGTGGGGTCGATGGCGGTCAAGATGCTCCTACCGTTCGATGTCGCAGGGGCCCGCAGCGGCGGACACACAGGTCTGGATGAGGACGCCCGGCTCGGCCTCGGTGATCTCGCCGGTGCGCAGGTCGCGGACGGCGCCCGCCTTGAGCGGCGTGACGCACCCGAAGCAGATGCCCATGCGGCACCCGGAGGGCATGAGCACGCCGGCTTCCTCGCCGATGTCCAGCAGCGGCGAGGCGCCGTCCGCGTCGACGGTCCTCCCGGTGACGCTGAACGTGACCTCGCCGCCGTCGCCGGCGACGACGATGCCGGGGCGGAAGCGTTCGGTGTGCAGGCGTTCATGGACGCCGTGCTCTCTCCAGTGCTCCTCGGTGGCGTCGAGCAGTCCCGCGGGCCCGCACGCCCAGGTCTCGCGCTCGGCCCAGTCGGGCACGAGTTCGTCGAGACGGGCGATGTCGAGCATGCCGTCCGTGTCGGTGTGCACCTCGGTGAGCCGCAGCTTCCGGTCCGCCACCAGGCCGTGCAGTTCCCTGCGGAAGATCACGTCTTGCGGCTGCGGTGCGCAGTGGACCATGACGACGTCGTCCAACTCGTTGTCGCGCAGCATGCCCATCACGGGCGTGATGCCGCTGCCGGCCGTCAGGTAGAGCACCTTGGCGGGCTTGGCCTGCGGCAGGACGAAGTCACCGGTCGGCTGGTCGATGTGGATCAGCGTGCCCGGTTTCGCCCTGCGGACCAGATGGTTGCTCACCTTGCCGTCCGGAATCGCCTTCACGGTGATGGTGACGCGGCCGTCCCGGCGGTTCGTCGGCGAGGTGATGGAGTAGGCACGCCACAGGCGCACCCCGTCGACGTCGACCCCGATCCGTACGTACTGACCGGCTGTATGGCCGCGCCAGCCCCGTCCCGGTCTGATCACGACCGTTGCGGCGTCAGCCGTCTCGGGGTGCACGGCCTCGATGCGCCCCCGCAGGTCGGCGCCCGCACGCAGCGGGCTGACCAGGTCGAGGTAGTCCGACGGCAGCAGCGGCGTCGTGACCATCTCCAGTAGTTTCCACGCCCTGCTGCGGAGGGCTGTACTCGTCATGGCTCCAGCTTGCTGCGCGTGAAGGCGTAAAGTCCTAACCTAAAGACGTGAATCTGGTCGACGGAATTGTTCGCAGGGAACAAAAACATGAGTCATGCAGCCCGGAGAGCCAGCGAACTGGCTCTGGATGAGACGACGGTCACCGCACTTCGGGCCGCGCTGAAGACCACCGCCGACGAGATCGTCCAAGCGATCATCGACGAGGTCCCTTCCTACGCCAACGCCCTTTCGGGCCGTATGGGCGCCACCATCCGCCGGGCCGTCCGCACCGCCCTGGGCCACTACCTGGACCTCGCGAGCGGCAACGCCGCGGGCGGTGACGGCGACGACGCGGCCTACGAGCTGGGCCGCGGCGAGGTGCGCGACGGGCGTTCGATGGACGCCCTGCTCAGCGCCTACCGCGTAGGTGCTCGCGTGGCCTGGCGATGTCTCGCGGCGGGCGCCGTGCCCGCAGGGCTGCCCGCCGCCGAGGTCGCCAAGTTCGCCGAGCTCACCTTCGCCTACATCGACGAACTCTCCGCCGCGAGCGCCGCCGGCCACGCCGACGAGCTGGCCGCCCGGGGGAGAGCCCACGAGCGCCACCTGGAACACCTGGCCCGGGACCTCCTCGCCGACGCGAGCCCGGACGTACTGACGGCATCCGTCCAACGGGCCGGATGGCAGTCTCCGGTTTCTCTGACCGCGGTCCTGCTGCCCGCGGCCCAGGCCCGGCCTGTCTACCGCACGCTCGACCCGAACACCCTCGTCCTCGACGACCTGCAGGACGCCACCGGTGTGCTGCTCGTCCCCGATGCCGACCGGCCACATCTCTTGAGCCGGCTGACCGACCGCGCCGCCGTGGTCGGCCCGGCACGACCGTGGACCCGTGCGTCTGCCTCGTACGCACGGGCCGTACGCGCGCGCTCCCTCTCCTCCGATATCCGCGACACCGAGGAGCACCTGCCCGAGCTGGTGCTGAGCGCCGACGCGGACGCGTTTGCGGACCTGCGCACCCGGGCCCTCGCACCGTTGCGGACCTTGCCCGCCGCGACCGCACGCCGGCTGGAAGAGACGTTGCGGGCATGGCTGCTGCACCAGGGCCGACGGGACGAGGTGGCGGCGGCCCTGTTCGTCCATCCCCAGACAGTTCGTTACCGGATGTCGCAGCTACGGGAGCTGTTCCCGGATCTCGCATCACCGGGCCGGGTCCTCGAACTGACACTGGCGGTCGGTCTTCGGGCAAGCTGACGCGTGATCAGCCGCCGTGAAGGACAGACGGTAGCCGGGCGCGCCCAGGACGCGCCCCGCACTACGCATCGCCGTTGTGCGGCGCGTACCCCAGCCCCTGTGACGACAGCAAGGGGGCCGAAGGCATCGGCCCCCTCCCCGACCACTTCTTCCTCGCCCACCCCAACGCCCGCGGCCGCCGCAGCGCCGCCACGTCGACGTAACCATACTCGACGACGTCAGCTGAGCCGAAGAGGCCCAGGCCGGTACGGTCGGGGCCCTGCGCGGGTGCGCACGCGGGACAGGGGGCGGGGCAGTGCGTGCCGTACGAACGTGCGGCTCCCCGGCATACGGCTCCAACCGACGGGGCCGGTGGCATCCGCCAC